>JBEGJL010000116.1:0-5124 GCA_041184605.1 Pseudomonadota bacterium | reverse complement strand
CGGGCCGCGCCGCTCAAGCTGGTGGCCTGCCACCACCCGTTGGTGGAGGCCGACACCCGCGCCACTGCCTCCACCCGCGGCGGTAAGCGCGCGCTCGCGGCGCTGGCGCAGGCCGGTGCTGGTGCGGTGCTATCGGGCCATGTCCATGACCCCTTCGACAAAGTGGTCGAGGTCGATGGTCATCGCATCAGGATTGTCGGCGCGGGGACCCTGTCGCAGCGGCTGCGCTCGTCGCGCCCGTCGTTCAATCGACTGGTGCTGGATGGGGCCGGGGGTTTTGCGGTTGAGGTGAAGTCGCTGTAATCGCACGCCGGGCGCGGACTTTGCCCTCAACGGCATGGACCACGGCCAGCAGGTCCTCACGGCTTACGTCCAGCACTTCTTCCCATTCGGCCAGCACGGCATCGAGATCGTCATCTTCGATATGGCCGATCCAGTCGGGCTGCACCGGTTGCGGCGCGGCACGGTGCGGATAGGAATGGCCGGTCAGACGGTTCCAGACAATGCCAGCCGCCAGCAGCACCAGCACGTTGAGCGCGAGTGGTGCGATCAGGAAGCTGGCGCCAGCCGCGGCAACCGCCGGGCTGGGCAGGGCGGTAATCAGCACGGTTCCACCTGCGGCCGGGTGGAGGCAGCGCAGCAGGCTCATCGCGGCGATCGTCAGGCCGACGGCAAGGCCCGCCCCCAGCCAGGTCGCCCCGAACAGCGCGTGGATAGCGAGGCCGATGCTCGCAGACAGCAAGTGGCTGCCCGCGACCGGCCAGGGCTGGGCCAGCGGGCTGGCCGGCAGCACGAAGATCAGCACTGCCGATGCGCCCATTGAGGCGATCAGCCATGGCAGAGCAGGGTCGTTGCCCATTGCGGTGTGGCTGATCAGTGCCGTCAGGGCGATTGCCAGGCCTGCGCCAAGGGCGCCGCGCAGCCAGCCGATCCGGCCGGCAAACATCATGCGGGTGGGCGTGGCGGCTAGCGGGGCGTGATGTTGCATGCAGCGGTCGTCCGTGTGGTTGTCCGAATGAAAAAGGGGCCGACCTTGCGGCCGACCCCCTTTGCAATATCTGAGCGATCCAGGATCAGCGCTTGCTGAACTGGAAGCTGCGGCGGGCCTTGGCGCGACCGTACTTCTTACGCTCGACCACGCGGCTATCGCGGGTGAGGAAGCCGGCGGCCTTGACGGCGCCGCGCAGGGCGGGCTCGAACTTGGCCAGGGCCTGGGCGATGCCGTGCTTCACGGCACCGGCCTGACCCGAAAGACCGCCGCCCTTGACGGTGGCGATCACGTCATACTGGCCGGCGCGGTCGGCAACCTGGAACGGCTGGTCGATCACGAGGCGCAGGGTCGGGCGGGCGAAGTAAACCGTCTGGTCGCGGCCATTCACGATGACCTTGCCCGAACCGGGCTTGATCCAGACGCGGGCCACGGCGTCTTTGCGGCGACCGGTGGCATAGGCACGGCCCTGGGCGTCGACTTCCTTTTCGCGGAGCGGCGCAGCCGGAGCGGCGGGGGTGGCGACATCGGCAGCGGCGCCGAGATCGGCCAGATCGTTGAGCGTGGTGTCAGACATCAGGCACCCACCTTGTTCTTGCGGTTCATGGCAGCGACGTCGAGCGCGACGGGCTGAGTGCCAGCATGCGGATGCTCGGCACCGGCGTAGAGGTGAAGGGCGCGCATCTGGGCGCGGCCGAGCGGACCACGGGGGATCATGCGCTCAACAGCCTTTTCAAGCACGCGCTCCGGGAAGCGGCCGTCCAGCACCTTGGCGGCGGTCACTTCCTTGATGCCACCAGCATAGCCGGTGTGCTTGTAGTAGGTCTTGTTCTTCAGCTTGTTGCCGGTCAGCTTGACCTTGCCGGCGTTGATCACAACGACATGGTCGCCGCAATCGACGTGCGGGGTGAAGCTCGGCTTGTGCTTGCCGCGCAGATGATTGGCGATGATCACGGCGAGACGCCCGACCACCAGTCCTTCGGCATCGATCAGATGCCACTTCTTTTCCACCTCGGCCGGCTTGATCGACCGGGTGACCTTGGAAAGCGCCTTCATGGCCACTCCCTTTCTGAAAAAAGGTCAAATCCCTGATTTACACGCTGCGCAGAATCGCTTCCGGCAGCGCGGGAAGGCGGCCAATTCGTCGATGGCGGCGTGAAAGTCAAGCAATTCGGGCGGTCTGGTGAGAGGTAAAATAATACCGTAAAACTCGCGATCAGGGTTTCACCGGCTCGATTGTCCAGATTTCGTGTGATCGCCGGGTTGATCCGGTCAGCTCGGTCTCAACCGTCCGCTCGACCCGGGTCGGCACGCTGCCATTGGCAATGACCTGTGCCTGGATTGCGATCTTGATCGAACCGCGACTGCCATCGGGCAGGGCGATATCGCGTGTTTCGAGGGTGTCGGGCCGGACGGGGTTGAAGATATCGATCGGCCAGGCGGTGCCGCCATTGCCGGCCATGACCACCTGGGTCAGCATGGTCGTGGCCTGATTGCGCGCACTGGTCGATGTCAGGGCGCCGGCTATCATCATTTCACCCAGCGCCACCGCCTGGGCGCGCGAGGAATCTCCAATCGGCGGACCAAGGCGCGTCTTCATGCGGCCTGCCGAATCCAGCTGGATCGGAAAGAACCCCGGCTCGACCCGATTGCGCTCAAGCTCGGCAAAGGGTTCGAGCACTGGCGGAACTTCGACCGTCACGTCGCGCAATTCACCATCGATCCGCCAGCCGTCACCTTCGCGCTCGAACCAGACCAGATAGCGACGGGTGGCCCGCACTTCCTTGCCATCGACCAGGCTGCGCACAATTGTCCGGCTGATCATGACCGGGCCTGCTGGTGGCTGAAAATGCGCCGCATTGGCTGTGGGTGGTGCAGTCGCTGCTGCAACGCTTGGCGCGACAACCGCAATCCCCGCCAGCAAGACTGATCGCCCGTTCATGGCAGGCAGTCGCCCTCGAGATTCATGACCAGCCCTCTAAAATCAAAGGCTTATTCAGGCAGGTGCGAACGGATTCGTCAAGCCTTGTTGCGCTGCAGGCCCAAGGTGTGGGCGCCCCAGACCGAGACAGCGACCAGTAGGGCCCCGGTCAACTGGTGCGCTACGGCGATCCACAGCGCGACCCCGCTCATAACCGTTGCAATCCCCAGCAGGACCTGGGTTCCGAATGCCGAATGGATCGCGATGGAGGCGCGACGATCAAGCTGGCGGACCTTGCGGGCCATGACGACCAGAATGACCACGACCACCCAGGCCCACCACCGGTGCACGAAGTGGGTCACGAACGGATCGTTGAGCAGCGCGTGGAGCCTGCCGGCGGCCCAGTCGATCCCTTCGGGCACAAAGCTGCCCTGCATCAGCGGCCAGGCATCCCAGTTGAACCAGCCGGCGCCAGCAACATATCCAGCCCGCATCCCGGCGACGAGCGCCCCCATGAACAGTTGCAAGGCCAGTGCGGCCAGCGCAAACAGGGTAAACGGCGTCAAGCGGGCGCGGTCCTCGCCGCGCGCTAGTGCGCGCAGGTCAAGGGCCGTCCAGACCAGTCCGCCCAGCGTGAACAAGGCAACCAGCAAGTGGGTCGCCAGGCGGAAATGGCTGACCCGCACATCGGCGCTGAGCCCCGATGAGACCATCCACCAGCCCACGGCGCCTTGCAGCCCCCCCAGTGCCAGCAGCGCGATCAGGCGGGCGTGATAGCCTTTGGGGATCGCGCCCCTGATCCAGAACCAGGCCAGCGGCAGGGCAAATGCCAGGCCGATGATCCTGGCGATCAGGCGGTGAACCCATTCCCAGAAGAAGATGAACTTGAAATCGGCCAGGGTCATGCCCGCCGGTCCGGTCACCTCAATATACTGAGGGATCTGCTTGTAGTCATCGAAGGCCTTTTGCCACTGCGCCTCATTCAGCGGGGGCAGCACCCCGGAAACCGGCTTCCATTCGGTGATCGACAGGCCGGATTCGGTCAGCCGGGTGATCCCGCCGACGGCGACAATGAACACGACCAGGGCGGCGACGGTGAAGAGCCACCGGGCTAGCGCCAGGGGCCGGGGAGAGGCAGCAGTCATGAAAGTGGCCACTGCTCCGCCGCGCGCAAAAGCGCAAGCGGGCTTTTCGGGCCGTCTTGCCCGATGTAATGTTATTACATATATGGAGGCGCTCATGCGTGATGCCCTGCTCTCGATTCGCGGTCGGCTTGACCGGTTCGGCGTGCTCCTTTCGGGGCTCTGCGCCTTGCACTGCGTTGCGGGCTTGCTGCTGGTTGCCGGGCTGGGCCTCGGCGGGCAGTTCTTGTTTGCCCCAGTGATCCATCGCGTCGGGCTGGCCCTGGCGATTGCCGTGGGTGCGCTCACGCTGGGGATCGGAGTGGTGCGCCATCGCGATCCTCGACCGCTGCAGGTTGGCGGCGCGGGCCTTGCCCTAATGGCGATTGCCCTGCTGGTGGGCCATGGCGCTGCCGAAGCGGTGCTGACCATTGGCGGCGTGTCACTGCTGGCCTGGGCGCACTGGCGCAACCTCAGGCTGTCCTGATCCTCCTGGACGGTCAGCGGCCTGCCCCGGCCTTTCGCCGCATTGCCAAATCGCCGTCGCGCGCTATCTGCGCTGGGTGATGACTGAACAGCTTTCCCTGACCGTCAATGGTGAACCCCGCCGTGCTGCCCCCGGCAGTGTAGCCGATCTGGTCCGCAGCCTTGAACTCGATCCGGCCAAGGTTGCGGTTGAACGCAATGGCGAGATCGTTCCCCGCTCGACCCTGGCGCAGGTTGCGCTGGCGGAGGGTGACCAGCTTGAAATCGTCCATTTTGTCGGCGGTGGTGACCATACCCCTGAAGATACCTGGACTGTTGCCGGGCGGACTTTCCGTTCGCGGCTGATCATTGGCACCGGCAAGTACAAGGACTTTGCCGAGAACGCCGCCGCAGTGGAAGCATCGGGCGCCGAGATCGTCACCGTTGCCGTGCGCCGGGTCAATGTGTCGGACCCCAAGGCGCCGATGCTGACCGATTTCATCGACCCTAAGAAGATCACCTACCTGCCCAATACGGCCGGCTGCTTCACTGCCGAGGACGCGATCCGCACTTTGCGGCTGGCGCGCGAGGCCGGCGGCTGGGACCTGGTGAAGCTGGAGGTGCTGGGC
>JBEGJL010000115.1:0-8706 GCA_041184605.1 Pseudomonadota bacterium | reverse complement strand
GGGCCGAATATGGCTGGAAAGGCGGGGGTGCGGATTGGCAGCTTTCGGCCGAGGCAGCCTATAACAAGCTCAATACCGCGGCAGACCTGGCTGTGCTGGACCCGGGTGGGGCCTTTGTTCCGGTACCATTCCCCGATGGCACCGGCGGGGTGAAGGAAGACCGCTATGAGGGTGTGCTGAGCTATAGCCGTCCTCTGGCACGCAACCTGGCCTTGCAGACCACGCTGGGCGGTGAGTTTTCCCGCCTGTCGCAAACCGGCGGCACCCAGCCGGTGGTGCGCGAATTCTGGCGGCCCAAGGGCTCGCTCGCACTGGCCTGGACACCCGAGAAGGGTCTGGACGTCTCGTTCAAGGCGCGCCGCCGGGTCGGTCAGCTGAACTTCGGCGATTTCCTGGCCCGGGTCTTCCTGGGTGAGAACAACGCCAATGCCGGCAATGAAAAGCTGGTTCCCCCGCAGAGCTGGGAGTTCGAGCTGGAAACCAAGAAGGCACTGGGCAAGTGGGGCAATACCACCTTGCGGCTATACCATAACCGGATTCAGGACCTGGTTGATTACATTCCGGTCGGCGCGACCGGGGAAAGTCCTGGCAATATTGACGGCGGGCGGCGCTATGGGATCGATTGGAACAGCACGATCGAACTGGCCCCACTGGGGATCAAGGGCGCCAAGCTGGATATCCAGCTGCTGCTTGAGCATGCCCGGGTGCGCGATCCGCTGACTGGCCAGACCCGGCCGATGAGCGAGATCCAGGACCGGGAGGTGGAGGTCAATTATCGCCACGACATTCCCGGCAGTGCCATCGCCTATGGCTTCAACTTCAACAATTACCATTTCCAGGACTATTACCGGCTGGGGGAAGTGGGCCAGGCATTTGAAGGGCCGACCTTTGCCGGCGTCTTTGTTGAGCACAAAAACGTGCTGGGCCTAACCCTGCGGGCCAGCGCGGGCAACCTGCTCAATGGCCGCAACCGGTTTGACCGCACGGTCTGGGCCGGGCGGCGCAACAGCTCGCCAGTCCTGTTTACCGAGCATCGCAACCGGCTGATTGGGCCGATCTTCAGCCTGCTGCTACGGGGCAATTTCTGAGCGGGGCAAGACCGTCCTGTTCAGGTCGGCGCAAGCTGCCCTGGTTTAGTCCGGGAAGCGAGTGGCGCGGAAGGGTTGGGCCGATATGCCCCTGGCCAGACCTTTCCCCCGCTTTTTGCGCCCCGTTCCCCGCACTCCGGTGGACGGGGCGCTTCAGCTTGGGCAATGCGGTTCGCCATGTGGCAGCTTTATCAATTCCCGCTCTGTCCGTTCAGCCGCAAGGTCCGGCTGCTGATGAGCGAAAAGGGCATCGCTTACGAGTTGTGGCGTGAGAACCCGTGGGAAGGGCGCGACGAATTCTTTGCGCTGAACCCGGCCGGGCGCACGCCGGTACTGCACGATCCGGCCAAGGGCGTGATCCTCTGCGATAGCCGCGCGATCTGCGAATATTTCGAGGAAACAGTCGACAAGGTGCCGCTGATCAACGGCACGGCCACCAACCGCGCCGAAATCCGCCGCCTCGTCGCCCTGTTCGATGAAAACTTCTTTGGCGATGTCACCGCGCCGCTGCTGCACGAGCGGATGAAGAAGCGCCTGATCTATCGCCAATCGCCCGATTCGCGCGTGCTGCGCGAGGCGATGAAGCTGGCGCACGAGCATCTCTATTACATTGATCACCTGATCGATCACCGCCCCTGGCTGGCCGGCGCGACGATGAGCCTGGCTGACCTGGCCGCCGCGGCGCAGATCTCGGTCGCCGATTACCTTGGCGGGTTGGACTGGTCAGGGCATGAGCAGGCCGCCGCCTGGTATGCCGTGTTCAAGAGCCGGCCCAGCTTCCGCCCGCTGCTGTCGGAACGGATGGAAGTGATCCAGCCGCCCAGCCACTACGGTGATGTCAACGCCTAGGCCTTAAGCCGCGCTGGTCTTTTCGCCAAAGCGGCCGTGCTTGCGATAGCGGACCATCCAGCGATCGAGGAACAGCCCGATCGGGCGCGGCGCAACGCCCAGCGCCTTGCAGCCCTTGGCCTTGGGCGCAACCACGTTGCCGGCCTTGAGCAGCAGCCATTGCTGGCGGCTAAGCGGCGCGAAGGGCAGCCAGCCAGTCAGCGTCGCAAAGGCGGCCGAAAGGCCATCGTGCAGCGGCAGGAACACCGGGCTGCGGCCTTGCGCCCTGGCGATCCGCTGGTTGAGTTCGAACATGGTCAGCACTTCCGGCCCGCCCAGTTCATAGGTCTTGCCGCCATGGGCCTTTGCATCGGCCAGCGCCGCGACCACGGCCAGCGCCGCATCGTCCACGAACAGCGGCTGGAACGGGGCATCGGGCCCGAACACCGGCATGACCGGCGCGGCGGCGATCAGCCCGGCGAACAGGTTGATGAACTTGTCATCCGGTCCGAACAGAACCGAAGGGCGCAGGACGGTCGCCTTGGGGAAGGCGGCCAGCACAGCCGCTTCGCCTGCCGCCTTGCTGCGGGCATAGGCGGTTGCGCCTTCCGCATCGGCACCAATGGCAGAGACGTGGACGAAGGCCGCCGCACCGGCTTCACGGGCCAGTCGCGCCAGAGTCCCGGCCCCGCGGCCTTGCACGGCATCGAGATTGCCGTCGAACGCTCCGACCAGATTGACCACCGCATCGGCCCCGGCAACCACGCGGGCGAGCGATTCCGGCTTGGTCATGTCGCACCGGGCGAACTGAACCTGCCCCAGGTTGGCGAGCGGCTTCAGCTTGAAAGCGCGTTCCGGGTTGCGGCTGGCGATCCGCAACCGCGCGCTGTTGCCGAGCAGTTCCTGCGCGAGGTGTGTACCAAAGAAACCGCTGCCGCCCACCAGGACGACCAGTTTGCCTTCAAGCGCAGTGCCGTTGCGTGCCATGTTGCCAGTCCCTTGCCCGGCATCCCGCCGGATTTCTCGCCGCCGCCCTTGGCACAAAGCCGCCCCTTTGGGCAACTGTCAGCAAACCCGGGCGAAGGCTTTTTGAAACCGGACCAGGAAAAGCAAAATGCGCCGTTGACAAGCCGCCACCCCCGCCGCTAGTGGCGCCCTCCTACCTGGCAGCGGCGCTTCGGCCTTCTGCCCCGTGCCCAGATGGCGGAATTGGTAGACGCACCAGCTTCAGGTGCTGGCGCTCGCAAGGGCGTGGAGGTTCGAGTCCTCTTCTGGGCACCATACACCCCTTCGGCAGTGACCGGGGGGTTGATCCAAAGCATATGTTGAGGCGACCCCCGCGCAGATTATCGTCGCGGTGGGGTTTATGCCCGCGATAGTCCTGCCCGGCACGGGGGCAGGCTCCCTACAATCCCATCCTTAGCACCAATTTGGTTTCGAATCCCTTCCGAGTCGCGACTCGTTTTGGCGGTGTTTACGGCTCGTGAGCCATTCAAGTTAACTGCAAAAATTAGGGATTGTTGCGTGGAAGGGGTGCCTCCCTTCCTCAATCTCCTTTACGTGTTTTTGCCTATTTTCTGCGCCCTTAATTGCCTTCTCGAAATAGTTAACGGGCGGTCCGGCAGCGCGATCTGGACTGCCTAAAAAAATTGTCATTGTGGCTCTGAAACATACGTTTTTATTACGATAAGAATGGAGTTGAGGCGGCCATAGTGCCACCAATGCTCGGGTAAACCGAAATGTTTAACGTGCAGCACGGTCTCGTTCTGCATGAGTTTTTTAGGGGCCTGCTTTGAAAACGGATCAAGCACGCAGCATGAAGGCGCTACTGGCTGGAAGCATTGCTTCCTGTCTGGCGGTTTTTGCCGTCCCGGCCCAGGCGCAGTCAGTTCCAGGCACCGCCTATGCGGGTGGCAGCCCTGGTAACATCACCGTTTCAGTGCCTGTTCGTGCCACGGTTGGCAGCCAGTGCGGCTTTGCCACCGGCAAGGCGCCGAGTGCCAATCTGAATGTCGGCCAGATCGACGTAGCCAATTGGACGTTCGACGTGCCGTTCAGCCTGGAATGCACCGGGCCTTCGCGCGTCGCGATTGTTTCCACCAATGGCGGGCTGAAGACGGCCGGCACGATCACCGATCCCGGCTATGCCGGCCTCGCGCCCTATGATGTGGCCGTCAACGTGGCCCGCACCGGCGGCACCACCACGGGCAACTGCGCCGCTGCCGATCTGAGCGCCTCTGCCGCGACGGCCTGCCAGCTGCGCGGCACGGCTTCAACTTCGGTCGGGCTGCTGGTCAATGCTCCGTCATTTGGCCTGACCGGATCCTACGTCCGGGTCAGCGCGCCGGCCTATGCCGGTCCCGCGGTGCTGGTCGCGGGGACCTACAGCGACACGCTGACGGTGACAGTTTCACCGGCTGCCTAGGCGGCCGGAGATAGGAATGCCCGGGGCAAAGACCGCTTCGGGAAGAATGGAAGGCCGGATCACCGGCAGATGAATGAGGAAGCAAACGATGAAGAAGATTGCCCTGATTGCGGTTGCCGCTGCGGCGTTCTCCGCCAACCCTGCGATGGCCCAGGCCACCGGCACGATTAACCTGACTGGCGTGGTTGCCAGCAAGTGCTTTGTCGAAGGAACCCCGATCGGCGGCACGCACGATTTCACCGCGCTCGATGCGACCAATGGCACCATGCGCACCGATCTTGCCACCGACTTCGGCACCAAGAACTTCACTGTGAAGTGCTCAAGCCTGAACCCGACCGTTTCGGTCAAGGCGCTGCCCCTGGCAACCACTGCCACGGCCACGGCGGGCTATGACAATTCGATCGACTACAACGCCATTGTCACGGTCGACAAGTCGGGTGGCGGCACCACCGCGGTGACCGACGCTTCGACGGACACCACTGCCACCACCGGTACTGTGGGTGCACGCCTTGCGAATAGCACGAATAACGTCCGGGTAACCACTGCCAGCTACGCCACCGGTTCGAACACCGACCTGCTGGTTGCGGGGACCTACAACGGGTCGATCGAAATCACGATTTCGCCGACCAACTAAGACCCGGCCCAGCGGAGGATTGAAATGCGTAAACTCCTTTTCCTGGCCATCCCGGCTGTTCTCGCCAGCCCTGTGCTGGCCCAGCCCGCGCTGGCCCAGAACGCCTCGGGTACGGTCTCCATCGACGGTTCGGTCGCCGGGCGCTGCCTGTTCACCGTGCCCAACCAGACCATTTCGCTGGTCGAGCTATTGGCCGGGGAATAGCGAGAATCATGCCCGCGCAGGCAAAATCCGCCCTAGCGCAAACTTACGTGGTAATCCGGCCAGTCGCTTGGATTTTTGCGTAAGAACGCCCCGGAACGCTTGGTAAAAGTGTGGCAGTTACGCTACGGTTTCGGTCTCTTCTAACCAATCGATTAAAAGCGGTTGTCAAGTCGCGCAGTCAGTGATCTATTCGCCGTCGCAACTGCCCAAAAAGGGCAGGCAACAAAGGAGAGTGGGCTGATGAGGGGTAAGCTGACCCTGCTGGCTGGCATTTGCGCCAGCGCAATCGCAATTCCTGCCTATGCGCAGGGCACGGACGCAAACGACGACGAAAACGTAATCATCGTTACCGCGCAGCGTTCGAACCAGCGTCTGCAGGACGTGCCAATCGCGGTTTCCGCGTTCAATACTGAAGCGCTGGAAAAGCAGCAGATCAAGAACACGTCCGACCTGCAGCTCACTCTTCCCAACGTGACCTTCACCAAGGGCAACTTCACGGGATCGAGCTTCACCATCCGCGGGATCGGTGACCTTTGCGTCGGCGTGACCTGCGACAGCGCCACCGCCATCCACATGAACGACGAGCCGCTTTATGCCACCCGTCTGTTCGAAAGCGAATTCTACGATCTGGCGCAGATCGAAGTGCTGCGCGGTCCGCAGGGCACCCTGTTCGGTCGCAACGCAACTTCAGGCGTGATCAACTTCCGTACCGCGCGTCCGGACCTGTCCGGCACAGCCGGCAACTTTGAAGGCGAATACGGCAACTACAACGCCTTCAAGTTCAAGGGCATGGTCAACGTGCCGATCGGTGATACGGTTGCCGTCCGCCTCGCCGGCTTCTACCTGAACCGCGAAGGTTATACGAAGAACCTGTTCGACAATTCGCGGATCGACGATCGTGACCTGTGGGGCGCCCGCGCCTCGCTGCGGTTCGAACCCAGCTCGTCGACCACGATCGACCTCATGGCGCAGTATTTCCATGAGCGCGACGCGCGCATGCGCATCCAGAAGCAGCTTTGCCAGCGCGACCCCACCGGCGTGATGGGCTGCTTGAATGCCCGCCGCGATTACAGCACCACCAATGCCAACTCGACCTTCGTGGGCGTGCTGACCTCGCGCGAATTCCTCGCTGCAAACGGCATCCCCTCGGTCTTCGGACTGGGTAGCCTATATGGTCCGGACGTTTATGCCGGTGCGGTCAACCCGACTGACCCGCGCGTTGTCAACACTGACTACACCCCATCCTATTTCGCTGAAGAGTGGATCGTCCAAGGATCGCTTGAGCAGGAACTGGGTGGCGGCCTGAAGGTCAAGGCCAGCGGCAACTGGATGTCTTCGAAGGTTGACTCGTCGCAGGACTACAACAACTCGGTCCAGAACCGCTCGGTCTACGCCGCCGGTCTTGGCACCCTGGCTGCTGCAGCTGCCGGCGGCATTCCGGGTCTCCCGGCGGCCTACTTCTCGCCGATTGCTTCGGCGCTGATCCCGAACGGCCCTGCCGGCGTGCTGTGCACCTCGCTGTCGGAAACCACCGGCATGGGTGCCTACGGTGCTAACCGTCAGCGGATCTGCTCGCAGACCCCGCAGGACTTTGACCGTTCGAACGCTGATACCGAGAGCTGGTCGGCTGAAATGATCCTGTCGTCCGACTGGGACGGCATGTTCAACTTCCTGCTTGGCGGGATCTACGGCAAGTCCACGCTGAGCGAGAACAGCTATTACGTGAACTCGTTCGGCATCGATTACCTGACCGGCGTGCTCGGCAGCTTCAACGCCCTCGGTCGCGCGGCTCTGGCCGCCATTCCGGGCGCACAGGTGCCGACCCCAGGTTTCCTTGGTACGCCGTTCTATCGCAATAACAGCGACCAGCTGGACCTTGAGACCTACGGGATCTTTGGTGAAGGCTACGTCAAGTTCAACGATCAGCTGAAGCTGACCGTTGGCCTGCGCTACAACAACGACAAGAAGTTTATCAAGGCCCGCACCACGCTGGCCAACTTCCTGGTGCCCTATGGCGCCACGGATGCCTTCGCATCGCCGTACTTCTATGGTTATGCGGTGACGGGTGCTCCGGTCTCGTCGCGGCTCCAGCCGTTCGATGCCGATCCGGCCACGGCCTGCACGATCACCAGCACCACCGCCAGCGGTGTGCTGACTTCCGCCAACATCTCGGGTTGCGAACCCTTCCAGGTCCGCACCGTGAAGTTCAGCGAATGGACCGGTCGCGCCGTGCTTGATTACCAGATCACGCCGGACAACCTGCTCTATGCGTCGTTCTCGCGCGGCTACAAGTCGGGTGGTGTCAACCCGCCGCTGTCGCCGGTGTTCTCGGTGCCTGAAGGGTTCGGTCCCGAAACGGTTTCGGCCTTCGAAGTTGGCTCGAAGAACACCTTCGGCAACATTCAGCTGAACGTGACCGGCTTCTACTACAAGTACAACGACCTGCAGCTGTCGCGCATCGTGGCCCGTACCTCGGTCAACGACAACGTCAGCGCGAACGTCTGGGGCCTGGAAGCCGAAGCCATCTTCCGTCCGACCCGCGAGCTGACGATCAACATGAACGCCAGCTACCTGAACACCGAAGTTGCCCAGGACAAGCTTCTTGCCAACCCGCGTGACTTTGGGGCCGGTCGTGCGGATGCCGTGATCGTCAAGGACATCACCAACGGTGCAAACTGCGCCGTGGCTTCGAACACCGGAAGCGCCGCAGGCGTCAACGAGTTCGTCAACCAGGTGAACACCCTGATCAATGCCGGTGCGGTAACGGGTAACGCCGGTGCCAACCTTCAGCCGACCACCGCCTTCCCAAGCGACAGCGGCCTGAAGTCGACCGGTGCCTTCAGCATCTGCGCTGCGCTGAATGCGCTTGCACCGACCGTCGGTGCCGCCTTCGGTGGCGTGACGGTCTACTCCTCGGGTATTCCGACGAACATCAAGGGCAACAAGCTGCCTGGTGCGCCGGACTACAAGTTCTCGGCTGGCGCCCAGTACGAGATCCCGGTGGGCAGCATGAGCGTGACCCCGCGTGCCGACTTTATCTACACTGGCAAGTCGTTCGGCAATATCTTCAACGGAACGATCAACGAGATCCCGAGCTACACCCAGGTGAACGCTCAGATCCAGCTCGATGGACAGGACAAGAAGTGGTTTGCCCGTCTGTGGGTGCAGAACCTGTTCGACAAGGATGCGATCACGGGTCTCTACGTGACCGACCAGTCATCGGGTAACTACACCAACATCTTTACGCTTGAACCGCGTCGCTTCGGCTTCACCGCCGGCATCAAGTTCTAAGCGCGAAACCAACTTAGTCCTGGGAGGGACGCTGGGGCTCCGGACTTCGGTCCGGAGCCCTTTTCTTTGGTCTGCTGGAACCTGGCAGCAAAAAGCCCCCTCGTCCGGGGACAAGGGGGCCAGTTGCAGCCTGACCGCTGGTGGCGTTGGGGATGGTCAGGCGACGAGGGACGCCTCGATCGCAATCCTGATTGCTTCAGAGGTGTGTTGCGCCCCGATCTTGGTAAGCATGTTGG
>JBEGJL010000114.1:0-3213 GCA_041184605.1 Pseudomonadota bacterium | reverse complement strand
GCTCACGGTGACGGGATCGGTCCCGAGATCATGGACGCGACCCTGCGCGTGCTCGAAGCCGCCGGTGCTCGCCTCCACTGCCTGCCGCTCGAACTGGGTGAAGCGGTTTATCGCGCCGGACACAGCGCCGGGATCACGGCCGAAGGGTGGGACACGATTGCCCGGGCAGACGCCATCCTGAAGGCCCCGATCACCACCCCGCTGGGCAGCGGTTACAAGAGCCTGAACGTTACCCTGCGCAAGACGTTGGGCCTCTTCGCCAATATCCGTCCGACCCGATCCTATGCGCCCTTCGTCCCAACCCTGCATCCAGTCCTGGACGTAGTGATCGTGCGCGAGAACGAGGAAGACCTCTACGCCGGGATCGAGCACCGCCAGACCGACGAGGTCTACCAGTGCCTCAAGCTTGTCAGTCGTCCGGGCTGCGAACGGATCGTGCGCCACGCCTTTGAATTCGCGCGCGCCAGTGGCCGGCGCAAGGTGACCTGCCTGAGCAAGAGCAACATCATGAAGCTGACCGACGGCCTGTTCCAACAGGTCTTTGCGGAGATTGGGCGCGACTATCCGGAGATCGCGCAGGACCACATGATCATCGACATCGGCGCAGCACGGCTTGCCGCGCGGCCGCAGGACTTTGACGTGGTGGTGACCAGCAACCTCTATGGCGACATCGTTTCGGACATCGCCGCCGAAGTCGCCGGCTCGGTCGGGCTGGGCGCCTCGGCCAACATCGGCACCCGCTGCGCCATGTTCGAGGCGATCCACGGTTCGGCCCCCGATATTGCCGGACAGGGCATTGCCAACCCGTCAGGCCTGCTGCTGGCCGCAGTCGCGATGCTGGTTCACCTGGGCCAGGGCGAGGTGGCGGGCAAGGTCCACAACGCTTGGCTTAGGACCATCGAGGATGGTCTGCATCCGGCCGATATCTATCGCGATGGCCAATCGATCGAGCGGGTGGGAACCGAAGCCTTTGCCGACGCCGTGATCGCACGGCTGGGCCAGCAGCCGCAGCAGCTAGAACCGGTTAGCTATGCCAATGCTCCGGCTCGGATGATTGCCGACCAGACCCCCGCCCCGGCTGCTCGGGCGGAAAAGACACTGGTCGGGATCGACGTCTTCGTCGATGCGCTGGAAACGGCTGACGAACTGGCAGCGCGCCTTCAGGCCGCGGTCGGTGCGCTGGTGCCGCTGGCGATGATCACCAACCGCGGGGTAAAGGTCTGGCCCGCCGGTCACGCCGAAACGCTTTGCACCGATCACTGGCGTTGCCGGTTCCAGGCTGCGCCGGGCAAGGCCTTCAACCCGGCGATGGTGGTCGAACTGCTGCGGCGGCTGGCAGCAGCAGGGATCCCTTTCATCAAGACCGAGCAGCTCTACTTGTTTGACGGACGGCCAGGCTTTTCACTCGGCCAGGGTCAGTAGCTTGGCCAGAAGCTGACCGGCGGGGTGCCTTCAGCTTAATCCGAAGTGAGGCAGTTAGCCGGCACAGTCGGCCAGACGATAAGCCTGCCCAAGAGGGCTTAAAAATCCAAATCGGATGCAACCCGGTTCGTCAGCGCCGGGCCGCAACTGGCAGCAATCACTCCGAAAGGCATGGCCGGATTCGCCGGTCTGCTGGCAGGAGTGAACGATGGCCGACGCGGTCGCATTGCATCAATTGGTTGGCGCTGTGGCCGGCGCGATCGTCGATGCCCAGGCCCTGGTCGAGCAGCGCTTCATCCAGCAGGTCAGCGGCTATTTCGACGGCGAGGGCAAGCCGCTGTGCCTGGCGATCAAGATGCCCCGGCCGGGCAGCGCCAGCAGCGATGAGATGCAGATCGGCCTGCCGCTGCTGTCGCTGGCGGAAAGCTCGATGCTGGCGATCAAGGACCTGCGGATCGATCTGGATGTCGAGCTGGGCAGCGTGATTGATGGGCCTGGCGCAGGCCCACCAGCGACAGCCGCAGCCGACCTGGCCCCCTTGGCCGCGGCAGCACCCGGCCATAGCTTTCGCAGCAACGGCGCGCCAATCGACATTCCATCCCGGCCCGGGGAACCAGACCCGGCCGGCGACACGGCCAGCGCGCCACCTCCCCTTGCCGCAGCCGCACCGGTCCATCCCGAAAAGCAGCCGACCCTCTCGGTCGGCACCACCTCACCATCTGGCCCCAAGGCCAGGCTCTCGATCAATGTCGCGGCCAAGCCTCCGTCCGAGGCGATGCAGCGCTTGATGACCCAGCTCAACAAGCTTGTTTGAGGAAAGGAAACGACAATGGCATTTGCAATGGGGGATCAATTCAAGGGCCTGCCAATGGGCGACTTGATTGGGGGTCCGCTGATGGCAGCGGCAGACGCGCAGGTGCGCCTGGCCAATTCATCGGCGCAGTTCATCCAGCAGGTCGGGTTCAAACCCACATCGAACACCCAGCTGGACCCGGCCGGCAATCCCATTTTTGACCCGGCCACCTTCGATGTCCGCACGGTTGACTTCAAGTTCAACCGGCCAGCCGGCCCGCCCGATGCCAACGGCGTGGTGCCGACCGAGGAAGTCTCGCTCGAAGTGCCGTTGCTGGCCATCGTCAAGGTGCCGGCACTGGGGATTGAATCGGTCGACATCATCTTCGACATGGAAGTGAAGAACTCGGAAAGTTCATCGGAATCCCAAGACACCAAAGGCGGCTTTTCGGCCGATGCCAAGATCGGTTGGGGGCCGTTCAGCCTGAACGTCCACGTCGAGGGTTCAGTCTCGAGCCACAAGGAAAACACCCGCTCAACCGATCAGACCGCCAAGTATCACGTCGAGGTCCATGCGGCCGACCGGGGCATGCCCGAAGGCCTGGCCCGCGTGCTCGACATGATGAACCAGGCAATCGCACCGAAGACGATTGCCCCGGCCGCAGCGAACAACAACGCCGGCGGCGGCGGTGGGGCAGTCAAGCCGGGCGGCGCACCTGTGGCCGGCGCAACGCTTGCCGCCCGGGACCAGGTGCTTGACCACGAGGAGGCCCACGAGCTGGCGCCCGGCAACTACACGGTCCGGGCGCGGGCCTAGACCATGCGGGGCAGCGGTGAGGGGTTCGATCTGACCGGGGTCGGGTTCATCAAGCGGATCAGTCTGGGCAACATCGATGTCCAGGCGGCCGCAGCCGAGCCTAGCAACGAGAAGGCCATGGACCTGCTCAACCGCTGCCTCGAAGACTATCCCAAGGGCCGGATCATCGGCCGCGAAATGTC
>JBEGJL010000113.1:0-3962 GCA_041184605.1 Pseudomonadota bacterium | reverse complement strand
CTTGGCGCATTCGCGATTCGTTTTCCTTCACCTTGCCGCTTGGACCACAACCAAGGTGAAGAGTACTTCATGCCTACGATTAACCAGCTGATCCGCAAGGGTCGCGAACCGCAGAAGGCCAAGAGCAAGGTCCCTGCGATGGAACAGAACCCGCAGAAGCGCGGCGTCTGCACCCGCGTTTACACCACCACCCCGAAGAAGCCGAACTCGGCACTTCGCAAGGTTGCCAAGATCCGTCTGACGAACTCGCGCGAAGTGATTTCGTACATTCCTGGTGAAGGCCACAACCTGCAGGAGCACTCGGTGGTGCTGATCCGCGGCGGCCGTGTGCGCGACCTTCCCGGCGTGCGCTATCACGTGCTGCGCGGCGTGCTCGACACCCAGGGTGTCAAGGACCGCAAGCAGAGCCGTTCGAAGTACGGCGCCAAGCGTCCGAAGTAAGGTTTAAGCGCGGCGGCGCAGGACCGCTCCCCCTCCCGGCCACCTTTGCGAAGGTAGCTTCTGGGTGGCCGGGAGGGGGAGTGGGCCGGAGCCGCAAGGACAGCCCGGATGGGCTGGCCGCACTCCGAAGGAGTTCGAAAAATGTCACGTCGTCGTCGTCCCGAGAAGCGGGAAATCCTGCCGGATCCGAAGTTCAACGATCAGATCCTGTCGAAGTTCATGAACAACCTCATGCTCGATGGTAAGAAGTCGGTTGCCGAAAGCATCGTTTACGGTGCGCTCGAAACCATGGAAACCCGCGCCAAGAGCGATCCGGTTGCGCTGTTCCACGATGCGCTGAACAATGTGAAGCCGCAGATCGAAGTCCGCAGCCGCCGCGTTGGTGGTGCGACTTATCAGGTTCCGGTTGAAGTTCGCCCGGAACGCGCCCAGGCTCTGGCCATCCGCTGGCTGATCTCGGCCGCGCGCAACCGCAGCGAAACCACCATGAGCGCGCGCCTCTCGGCCGAGCTGCTGGACGCTGCCAACAACCGCGGCAACGCGGTGAAGAAGCGTGAAGACACCCACCGCATGGCCGACGCGAACCGCGCGTTCAGCCACTACCGCTGGTAAAGGACACCCCCTATCATGGCACGCAGCCATCCTCTCGAACGGTACCGCAACTTTGGTATTATGGCGCATATTGACGCCGGCAAGACCACCACGACCGAGCGTATCCTTTACTACACCGGCAAGTCCTACAAGATCGGCGAAGTCCACGACGGCGCCGCGACCATGGACTGGATGGAGCAGGAACAGGAACGCGGGATCACGATCACCTCGGCCGCAACCACCTGCATCTGGCAGGACCACCGCCTGAACATCATCGACACCCCGGGCCACGTTGACTTCACCATCGAAGTCGAACGTTCGCTCCGCGTGCTCGACGGTGCGGTGGCCGCGTTTGACGGCGTTGCCGGCGTTGAGCCGCAGTCGGAAACCGTGTGGCGCCAGGCGGACAAGTACAAGGTTCCGCGGATGTGCTTCATCAACAAGCTCGACCGCACCGGCGCCAACTTCTACTACTGCGTCCAGACGATCATCGATCGCCTGGGTGCGACCCCGGCGGTGCTGTACCTGCCGATCGGCGCCGAAGCCGATTTCAAGGGCCTGGTCGACCTCGTCGAAAACCGTGCGATCATCTGGAAGGATGAAAGCCTGGGTGCCGAGTTCTACTATGAAGAAATCCCGGCCGACCTAGCCGACAAGGCTGCGGAATACCGCGAGAAGCTGATCGAGCTCGCCGTCGAACAGGACGACGAAGCGATGGAAGCCTACCTCGAAGGTAACGAGCCGGATGTCGCCACGCTGAAGAAGCTGATCCGCAAGGGTACGCTGAACCAGTCGTTCGTGCCGGTGCTGTGCGGTTCGGCGTTCAAGAACAAGGGCGTTCAGCCGCTGCTCGACGCGGTGGTGGACTATCTGCCTTCGCCGCTCGACATCGAAGACGTGCAGGGCATCAACCCGGACACCGAAGAAGCCGACAGCCGCGCCACGGCTGACGACGCGCCGTTCTCGGCCCTGGCGTTCAAGATCATGAACGACCCGTTCGTCGGTTCGCTGACCTTCACCCGTATCTATTCGGGCACGCTGACCAAGGGCAGCTACCTGAACTCGGTCAAGGGCAAGAAGGAAAAGGTTGGCCGCATGCTGCTGATGCATGCCAACAGCCGCGAAGACATCGAAGAAGCCCACGCGGGCGACATCGTGGCGCTGGCTGGTCTGAAGGAAACCACCACCGGGGATACGCTCTGCGCTGAAAAGCAGCCGATCATCCTCGAGCGGATGGAATTCCCCGAGCCGGTTATCGAACTGTCGGTGGAACCGAAGACCAAGGCTGACCAGGAAAAGATGGGCATCGCGCTCAACCGCCTGGCCGCCGAAGACCCCTCGTTCCGCGTTTCGACCGACCATGAATCGGGCCAGACGATCATCAAGGGCATGGGTGAACTTCACCTCGAAATCCTTGTCGACCGCATGAAGCGCGAATTCAAGGTTGAGGCCAACGTCGGTGCGCCGCAGGTGGCTTACCGCGAATACCTCTCGAAGCCGGTCGACATCGACTACACCCACAAGAAGCAGTCGGGTGGTACCGGTCAGTTCGGCCGCGTGAAGGTTAAGGTCACGCCGGGCGAGCGCGGTTCGGGCTTTGTCTTCAAGGACGAAATCAAGGGCGGTAACATTCCGAAGGAATATATCCCCGCGATTGAAAAGGGCTTCCGTGAAACGGCCGAAACCGGCTCGCTCATCGGCTTCCCGATCATCGACTTCGAAGTCCTGCTCTATGACGGTGCGTACCACGACGTCGACTCGTCGGCCCTGGCCTTCGAAATCGCCGCCCGCGGCGCGATGCGCGAAGTTGCCCAGAAGTCGGGCATCAAGCTGCTCGAGCCGATCATGAAGGTCGAGGTGATCACGCCTGAGGAATACCTCGGCGACGTGATCGGCGACATCAACTCGCGTCGTGGCCAGATTCAGGGCACGGACTCGCGCGGTAACGCCCAGGCTGTGACGGCCATGGTCCCGCTGGCGAACATGTTTGGTTACGTTAACCAGCTGCGTTCGTTCACCCAGGGCCGGGCGAACTACTCGATGTTCTTCGACCACTATGATGAAGTCCCGGCGAATGTCGCGACCGAGATCAAGGAGAAGCTTGCCTAAGCGGCAAGATGATACGTCAACTTTGGGTTGCCTGATCTGTCCGATCAGGCTAGGGGCGGCGCCTGATTCAGCGGGCGCCGTCCAAACCCCGCAGATTCAATTCAAAGCGAAAGAAGGTTTGAGACAATGGCTAAGGCTAAGTTTGAGCGGACCAAGCCGCACTGCAACATCGGCACCATCGGTCACGTTGACCACGGTAAGACCACCCTTACCGCTGCGATCACCAAGGTTATGGCTGAAGTAAACGGCGGTGAAGCCGTTGATTTCGCCAACATCGACAAGGCTCCCGAAGAGCGCGAGCGTGGTATCACCATCTCGACCGCTCACGTCGAGTACGAAACCGCTGCCCGTCACTACGCGCACGTCGACTGCCCGGGCCACGCTGACTATGTGAAGAACATGATCACCGGCGCGGCTCAGATGGACGGCGCCATCCTCGTGGTGAACGCTGCTGACGGCCCGATGCCGCAGACCCGTGAACACATCCTGCTCGCCCGCCAGGTCGGCGTGCCGGCGCTGGTCGTGTACATGAACAAGGTTGACCAGGTCGACGACGCCGAAATCCTCGAGCTCGTTGAACTCGAAATCCGCGAGCTGCTGAGCTCGTATGGCTTCGACGGCGACAACATCCCCGTGATCCCGGGTTCGGCTCTGGCCGCTCTCGAAGGCCGCGACGACAACATCGGCAAGGAATCGATCATTGCCCTTATGAACGCCGTCGACACCGCGATCCCGCAGCCGCCGCGTCCGACCGACAAGCCGTTCCTGATGCCGGTTGAAGACGTGTTCTCGATCTCGGGCCGTGGTACGGTTGTGACCGG
>JBEGJL010000112.1:0-2504 GCA_041184605.1 Pseudomonadota bacterium | reverse complement strand
TGATATCGGTGCGCCCGTCCATGTCATAACCGACCCAGCTGGCCAGCCGCAGCGGCACCGGGGCAAGGTTACGCCATTGGTCCGGCCAGCGGCGCCGTGCGGCGGCAAAGAGCAGGCAGGTGATCCGGTCGCGCGCGCCATGCGCATGGGCCAGGGCCGCCATGGCCTGAGCGTGCTCGCTGTCGAGCGTGATCGGTTCGCGTGCGGGCGAGGCAGCGCAGGTACCTGCATCAACCGTCTCGGCCGAGGCCGATGTAGCGACTGCCTCACCTTGCGCCCGCGACAGCAGGAAGGTCGGGTGGGCGGTGAAGACGACATGCGCCAGCGGCTTGGCCCAGCGGGCAGCAAAGGCAGCGAAAGTCTCTTCTTCGTCAGCGAGACGGGCGATTGAGGCATCGTTGACCGCAGGATCAACCGGCCCCACCAGCCGGGCCAGCCGCTCCGCGCGTGATTGCAGGCCGTGGCATTCCAGTTCGGCAACAAGGCCTGCCAAATCGGCGAGCGCAAGCCGGCCGCTCTCCAGATCGCGCGACAGTTCCAGTCCCAGCTGGAAAACCGGGTTGAACAGCGGCGTTTCAGCTGTGCGAAGGTGCAGCTCTTGCAGGCGGGCGTCTAAAGCGGCCAGGCTTGTCATGGATTATCCCTTTCCCACAGTCCGCCCGCCCTGAGCTTGTCGAAGGGCCGTACTTTTTGCTGTCCAGGCCCCACCCGAAAGAACCAGTACGGTGCTTCGACAAGCTCAGCACGAACGGGGTGTGGGTTCATTATTTAACGGGCCAAAGCGGCGACCGATCGGGCCGCGGCCTCGATCGCCGCGACGTCGGGTTCGCCTTTGCCGACGAGCCACGATCCGCCACAGCACAGGACAGAATCGAGCGAGAGCCAGTCAGCCGCGGTGGCAGCGGTGATCCCGCCGGTCGGGCAGAACCGGACCGAACCGAACGGGGCCGAAATCGCCTTGAGCGCCGGAATGCCGCCGTTGGCTTCGGCCGGGAAGAACTTGAAGCGATCCAGTCCCAGGTCCAGGCCGCGCATGATGTCCGACGGCGTTGCAACCCCCGGCAGGAACGGCACCTTGGCCGCCTCGGCCGCACGGGCGAGCGGCTTGGTCAGGCCGGGCGAGACGATGAATTCACTGCCCGCCGAAAGCGCATCATCCAGCGCATATTCGTTAAGCACAGTGCCGGCACCGACCAGTGCACCCGGCACGGTCTTCATCGCCCGGATCACGTCCAGCGCGGCAGCGGTGCGCAGGGTCACTTCCAGCACGGGCAGGCCACCGCGCACCAGCGCTTCTGCCACCGGCACGGCATGAGCGACATCCTCGATCACCAGGACCGGAATAACCGGGGCAAGACGCATAACCTGTTCGATCGATTTCATGACAAATGTTCCGCTGCAAATGCGGCCGCGGCCCCATAGAGGCCCGGCTGGGGATGGGTGATGAGCTTGACCGGCAGGGCTGCCATCAGCTCGCTGAAGCGCCCCTTGGCGCGAAAACGCTCGGCAAAACCGGAGCGGAGAAGGGTATCGCGAATGCGCAGGCCAAGCCCGCCGGCGATGACCACGCCGCTCGCCCCCTGGGCCAGGGCAATATCGCCGGCCACGGCACCAAGCGAGAGGCAGAACCGGTCAACCGCGGCGGCGGCCAGGCTGTCATCGCCAGAAAGGCCAAGCTGCCACAGCGACTTGTCATCGGTCGGCTGGATTGCGCGGCCTTCCATGGCGGCGAGCGCCTCGTAAATGTCGACCAGGCCGGGGCCCGAGACGACCCGTTCGACCGAGACGCGCCGATAGCGCTGGCGCAGGCGGGCCAGGATCGCATCTTCAATGCTGTCGAGTGGGGCGAAATCGATATGCCCGCCTTCGGTCGGCTGAACCCGGTAGCCCCCCTGGCCGTCACGCCAGACATGGGCGACACCCAGACCGGTGCCGGGACCGACGATCGAGATCGTCCCGCTGGCGGGAAGGCTGGCTTCGGGACCGGTCAGGTGGACGAAATGCTCGTCACCTGCGCGGGCCACGGCATGACCGACCGCGCCGAAATCGTTGACCACGGTGTAGCGGGATACGCCCAGCTTTTCAGGGATCAGCGCCGGGCGGATGATCCAGGGGTTGTTGGTGAAACGGATCACCTCACCCCCAACTGGCCCGGCCACGGCGATTGCCACGGCATCGGGAAGCGAACCGCCCTGGATCCGGGCGAAATCTTCCCATGCCGTCTGGAAGCTGGCGTGGTCGCGGGTGTGCAGCGTCGCCGGCTCGCCCAGTTCGATGCTGCCATCGGCCTGGACGGTCGCCAGCGCGAAGCGCGCATGGGTGCCGCCGATATCGACCGCGACCAGGTGCATCACAGGCCACCCTCGGCCAGCATGGCGGAACCGCCCTGCTCTGCCCCATCGGCGAAGCGGCGGAACATGCCGAACAGCTCACGCCCCATGCCCATGCCCTCGGCCGGCGGCGTGGCAGGCGTGCGGCCCGACAGGTCGGCCAGCACTTCAAGC
>JBEGJL010000111.1:0-2916 GCA_041184605.1 Pseudomonadota bacterium | reverse complement strand
GCCTTGAAGTGCAGGCTGGCGAAGATGGCGCCACCGGCTTCATCAAGCGCTCAGACCTGGGCCGCGACCGCGACGAACAGCGCACCGACCGCTTCCAGGTTGGCCAGAAGCTGGACGCCATGGTCATCGGCTTCGACCGTTCGAAGAAGCCGAACTTCTCGGTCAAGGCCCGTCAGCTGGCCGAAGAGAAGGAAGCCGTGGAACAGTACGGTTCGTCGGATGCCGGCGCTTCGCTGGGCGACATCCTGGGCGCCGCGCTGAAGGCCAAGAAGGACTAATCCTTCTTCGCCAAACCGCAGGCTAAGCAACAAAGGCCCGTCCGGAGAAATCCGGGCGGGCTTTGCTTTGCCCATTTTGCTTTGCCCATTTTGCTTTGAATGCCGAATGGGTTTATCCTGCGGCCATGCTCGAAATTCACCAATTCCCGTGCCTGTCGGACAATTACGGCTACCTGCTCCACGATCCGGAAAGTGGAGAGACCGCCTGCATCGATACGCCCGATGCCGATGCCTATTTGCGTGAGGCCGGACACAAGGGCTGGCAGATCACTCATATCTGGAACACCCATTGGCACCCCGATCATGCCGGCGGGAATGCGGCGATCAAGGCAGCGACCGGCTGCACCGTTATCGCCCCGGCCGAAGTTGAGCGGATTGCCGCGCCAGACCAGATCGTGGCCCATGGCAGCAAGGTGACGCTGGGCGCCTTCACCGCCCAGGTGATCGACGTTTCTGGCCACACTAACGGCCACGTTGCATTCCACCTGCCCGAGGCGGGTGTGGCCTTTGTGGGCGATGCGGTCTTTGCGCTTGGCTGCGGAAGAATGTTTGAAGGGGAACCCGCGCAGTTCTGGGCCAGCCTGCAACGGATCAAGGCCCTGCCCCCTGAAACGCTGCTCTACTGCGCGCACGAGTACACTGCTTCCAACGCCCGCTTCGCGCTCCATGCCGATCCGGATAATGCCGATCTGCAGGCCTATGCCGCACAGATCGAAAAGGCGCGCGCCGGGGGCAAGCCCACGGTTCCCACGCCGCTTTCGCGCGAGCTGGCCACCAATCCCTTTCTGCGGGCGGACGATCCGGCACTGGCAGCGCGTTGGGGGGGTGGTGATGCCGTGGCCACTTTTGCAGCCCTGCGCGCCGCCAAGGACACGTTCTGACCGTCATGCAGGCGCTTCAGGTCCAGACGCTCTCGCCCGATCTTTCCGGCTGCGCGCTGGTTGACCTGCCCCTGCCCCAGCGTGGCCCGGGTGAGGTGCTGGTGAAAGTCCACGCTGCCTCGCTCAACTTCCCTGACCTGCTGATGACCCGGGGCGACTATCAGTTCAAACCCGATGTGCCCTTCATCGCCGGGCTGGAATTTGCCGGCGAAGTGGTTGAGGCCGATCCCGATAGCGGGTTCAGGCCCGGCGATGGCGTTTACGGGGGCAACAAGACCGGCGCCTTTGCGGAATATGCCGTGGTCCCGGCGCGCACCCTCTCCCCCATGCCAGCGGGCATCGGCATGGTCTCCGCCGCCGCGCTCGGCGCCGCCTATGGCACAGCCTATACCGCACTGGTGGAGGTTGGCGGGCTCAAGGCCGGGCAATGGGTGCTGATCCATGGAGCCAGCGGGGGCGTGGGTCTGGCAGCAGTTGAGCTAGCGAAGCGGCTTGGCGCCCATGTCATTGCCACCACCGGGTCACCTGCCAAGGTCGCCGCGCTGCGGGCGGCCTGCGATGCCGAGGCCGTGATCCTTGCCGAGGGACGCTTTCGCGAGCAGGTGGCCGAACTGACCGGCGGGAAACTGTGCGATCTGGTCTATGATCCCGTGGGCGGCGACGTGTTCGACGAGAGCACCCGCTGCGTCGCCTTTGGTGGCAAGCTGTTGGTGATTGGCTTTGCCGGGGGACGGATCGCCGAAATCTCCACCAATATCCCCCTGATCAAGGGCTTCTCTGTGGTCGGCGTCCGTGCTGGCGAATATGCCCGCCGCTTCCCCGATCGCGGCAAGGCGATCCGCGAGGCCGTGGCGACCCTGGCTGCCGACGGCCGGCTTAACCCGCACATCGACCGGATCCAGCCGCTCAGCCGGTGGCGGGAAGCCTATGCGGCGATGGCGCGACGGGAGATTGTCGGCAAGGTCGTGCTCGAACCGGGCAAATGAAAAGGGCGGCTCGATGGCCGCCCTTCACAAGTCAGCTGTGCAGCCGGGATCAGATCCCGCCGATGGCCTCATCCACCAGGGCCTTGTCAGCCTTGGCATTGTGGTTGGCGGCGATCAGCTGGCGGGCGGCGGCAGCAGCGGCGTTGGCGGCCTTGGTGCGCAGTTCGGCTACCGCGCCGCGTTCAGCAGCGGCGATCTTGTCTTCGGCCATCTTCTCACGACGCTTGATCAGCGCCTTGGTGTCAGCCTCTGCCTTGGCGACGATCGCGTCAGCTTCCGACTTGGCGTGCTCGATCATCGCGGCGGCGTCCTTTTCGGCACCGGCGATCTTGTCGGCATATTCCTTGCGCAGGGCTTCGGCTTCGGCGCGCAACGCCTTGGCTTCATCCAACTGCTTGCGGATCTCGGCAATGCTCGAATCGAGCCCGCCGGTAATCATGCCGGGGACCTTCTTCCAGATCGCGACCAGGATCAGCACGGTCATCGACAGGGCGACCCAGGCGACCGGGTTCAGGCCCAGGGCAACCGGTTCGGCATGTTCAGCGCCGTGTTCAGCGGCTTCAGCCGCAAGGACCAGCAGGTTAGCCATTGAGCGCTTCCTTCACCGCGGCCGTGGCCGACTTGGCATCGACCGACAGGCCGGCCACGCGGCTGACGATATCGCCGGCCGCATCGGCGGCGACCTTTTCGATTTCCTTCAGCGCGCCATTGCGGGCTTCGGCAATCCTGGCTTCGGCTTCAGCCAGCTTGGCATCAAGCTTGGCGTTGGCC
>JBEGJL010000110.1:0-4085 GCA_041184605.1 Pseudomonadota bacterium | reverse complement strand
GACCCTGGTCGGGATCAGCCTGGCCAGCGCATTCGCTATGTCGGTCTATCCGGTGCTGGCGGCGGAACTGCACCTGACCGACCAGCAGGCCGGTTTCCTGATCGGCGCCTCGATCCATGATGTCGCCCAGGCAATTGGCGGCGGCTACGCCTTCTCCGACGCGGCTGGTTCCTACGCCACGATCGTCAAGCTGGCCCGCGTTGCGCTGCTTGCGCCAATTGTCGTTTTGGTCAGCTTCATGATGCGCGGCAGCGAGGCGGCGGGTGAAGCGCAGCCGCTGTGGCGCCGCCTTGCCTTGCCCTGGTTTATCACCGCCTTCCTGGTAACCGTCGCGCTCAACAGTGTAATCGCCGTGCCGCAAGTCATCAGTCACTATGCCCTGATCGCTTCGAAGGGCCTGCTGCTGCTGGCCGTCACTGCCACGGCAATGCGGAGCCGGATGGATCTGCTGCTGGATATGGGCTGGCGGGCCACCATACCGGTGGTTGCAGCCACCCTGGCAAGCTTTGCCACCGCGCTCGGTTTTGCCGTCTTGCTGCTCTAGCCAGGCTGCTCGATCACCATAATCGAAACGTCGGCGAGCCCTTCGCGCAACTTCTTGACCTCGGCATATTCCGGAGAGTTCCAGAAGGCGTGTATGGCGGCCTTGTCCGGCCACTCCGAGATTACCACCGAAGCCCCGGCCCAGCCCTCGCCTTCAAGGATTTCCGCGCCTGGCGCCCGCACCACATATTTGCCGCCGAACTGCCCGATCAGTTTGGCCGCTGCCGGTCCGTAGCCCGTTATGAACTTCTCCCGATCATGAATGCGAGCGGTAACGATCATCCAGGCGGTCATGGTTTGGCTCCATAGCTGGCGGGCATGGCGAAGGTGGATGGGTCAATCGGCTGCCCAACCACCGCCTTGTCCCAGTAAACCGTGTTTTGCCGCACCCCGTTATAGAACAGTGTCACGCTGCGCGCCTGCAACCAGCGCGGGTTCCGGAAGAACACAAAATCATCATAGACCCGTTCATGCCAGCCGCGCGGGGTGGCAAAGCCCATGTACCGAATGTAGCGGCTGGTGCGGTCGATACCGAAGAGGGTTGGCTGGCCGGTGGGGTCAACAATCCGCACCATGTCGAGCGCATGCCCGTCAACAGTGCGGTCCGGCGCGCGCTCCAGCCTGAACCCCTGTTTCAGGGCCATGCGGATTATGCCAAAGCCGAAATTCGCCGCCCAATAGGCATCGGCCTCGGCCTTGGGCACCACGCCCTTGTCGTTCCAGGTGGTATCGCCATCATAGCCAACTTCAAACAGCAGCTTGCTGCCGGATTTGGCTGTAATCCGCACTTTGCCTTCGGGGCCGTGCGCTGCGGTACGATTAGGGTCGAGCACCCGCCACATGACATAGCTGTCTGCGCGTCGAACGACCCCGGGTTGGTCCGGTGCGTAGAACTCCGCACGCCCCTCCAGCCGCAAGGTCGCCGGACTGAGCCAGGCCTCCCCGCCGGCCACATCGGCGGCCTTGCTGATGATTGCCCGGGCATCGTCGGCGCGGACCGGCGATGCAGCAAGCAACATCGCGACAGCAATCAAGGTGTAACGCATGACCGGTTCCTCCCGTTGCCGAGGACTATGGATTTGTCCGGACAAATTTGCAATGCTGCGACCTCTGCCCTGGAGGAACTTCACGATGGTACGATCCCTGCTTCTTGCTGCCTCGCTTGCGCTATTGCCCGGTTCCGCGTTTGCCCGTGACCAGCAGGCCGAAATCGCAGCCCAGGGCGATATCTGGAATGCCGCCTATTCTGCCGGTGATTGGGCCGCGATGCGCAAGCTCTATGCCGACGATGCCTGGCTAATGACGGACAAGGCCCCGGCGGCAAAGGGCGCGGATGCCATCATCACCTACCTGCGCCGGTTCCGCGACGAGGGGGCAAAGGTCACCTTCCGGTTTGAGCCCGAACATATCTCGATCCAGGGCAAAGTCGGGATCCTTGTCGCCAAATATTGGATGACTGCCCAGCTTTCCGACAAACCCGCGATCAAGAGCGCCGGGCGTTCGATGCTGATCTACCAGCGCCGCGGCAACCGCTGGCTACTGTGGCGGGACATGGACAATACCACGCCCGACGTGAAGGCTGACCAGGCGCCCTGACACCCCGTCCCATGATCCGGCTTGTGCCCGGCCCCAAGTTGCGCTTTGTCGCGCCCATTCGCGGCCGGTGATTCCGGACCGTGTTAAATTTTCGGGGAGTGCCTGAATGAAGTTTCGCTTGATTGCCGCCGGCGCATCGCTGCTGGCCGTTTCCGCTCCGGCTCTGGCTGACGAGGGCATGTGGCTGCCTAGCCAGATGGCAGAGGTTGCCGCCAAGATGAAGGAAGCCGGGGCACAGGTTCCGCCCGAACAGCTGGCAGACCTGACCAAGGCCCCGATGAACGCGATTGTTTCGCTCGGCGGCTGCTCGGCCTCGTTCGTCTCGCCCGAGGGCCTCGTGGTGACCAACCACCACTGCGTCTACGGCTCGATCCAGTACAATTCGAAGCCGGGACAGGATTACCTGACCGACGGCTTCCTGGCCAAGGATAAGAGCGCCGAACTGCCCGCCGCACCGGGCACGCGCATCTTTGTGATCGAGGCCCTGCGCAATGTCACCACCGAAATGCTCAAGGGCGTGACCGTGAAGATGACCGGCCGCCAGCGCTACGACCGGATGGATGCCAACCGCAAGGCCCTGATCGCCACCTGCGAAAAGCAGCCAAACCGCCGTTGCGACGTGCGCAGCTATTTCGGCGGTGAGCGGTACTTCCTGCAACAACAGCTTGAGATCAAGGACGTCCGGCTGGTCTATGCCCCAGCGGGTGGCCTCGGCAACTTTGGCGGCGAAACCGATAATTGGCAGTGGCCGCGCCACACCGGCGATTTCGGCTATTACCGCGCCTATGTCGCGCCCGATGGCAGCTCGGCCGCCTATTCGAAGGACAATGTCCCCTACAAGCCCAAGTCCTGGCTGACGATTGCCAAAGAAGGCCTGAAGGAAGGCGATTTCGTGATGCTGGCGGGCTTCCCCGGCAACACCAACCGCTGGCGCATGGCGAGCGAAACCAAGGCGGTCTTCGCCGATCGCTATCCACTGACCCAGAAGCTGCTGTCGGACTATTCCGATCTGGTCAACAAGCTGACCGCCGGCAACCAGGCCGCGCAGATCAAGTATGCCAGCAGCGTCAAGGGGACCGACAATACCAAGAAGAACCTGCTGGGCCAGATGGCCGGCGCTGACGCGATCCGCCTGATCGAACAGAAGGATGCCGACGATCAGGCCTTCCGCGCCTGGGTGGCGGGCGATGCCAAGCGCCAGGCAGCCTATGGCCCGGCGCTGGCCAGGCTCGACGCCCTGCTCGCCGCGCAGGACAAGCGCGCGGTGAACGACATCCACATGGGCCAGATCGGCCGCGCCCAGCTGTTGTCAGCCGCGAGCACGCTCTACCGCTGGGCCAAGGAGCGCGAAAAGCCTGATGCCCTGCGCGAAGCCGGGTTCCAGGACCGCGACCGCACCCCGCGCACCGAGGGCCTCAAGCAGATCGAGCGCCGCTTTGATGCCGGGATCGATCGCAAGGTCATGGAATGGGCGCTGAGCCACTACCGCATGGTCGCCGCTGGCGAGCGCAATGATGCGCTGCTGGCAAAGCTCGACGCGATTGGCCTCGACAAGCTCTATGCCGAGACCAAGCTGACCGACACGGCAACCCGTCTTGCCTGGCTCGACAAGCCTGCTGCCGAGTTTGAAGCTTCGACCGATCCCTTCATCCAGCTGGCCGTGGCGGCCTATCCGTGGAGCCAGAAGCGCCTGGACGAGGAAAAGGAAGAAGGCGGCAAGCTGGCCGAAGCGCAGCGCACGGTCATGGCCGGGCGGATGGCCTTCGCCCGTGAACAGGGCAAGCCGGTCTATCCTGACGCCAACTCATCGCTGCGCATCACCTATGGCCATGTCACCGGCCGCAAGCAGGACGGCGTTACCTGGAGCGCCTTCACCACCGCCGAGGGCATGGTGGCCAAACACACCGGCAAGGGCGAATTCGATGCGCCAGACAAGGCGGTCGAAT
>JBEGJL010000109.1:0-11834 GCA_041184605.1 Pseudomonadota bacterium | reverse complement strand
CAAGACCAAGCGCAAGGCGGCGGAGGCGCGGATCGCGCATCGCCTGCTGCCCAGCCGCTGCTTCCATCTATCCTAATTCCTGCCACGAACATGATTGACGAAACGCGCAGTCAGCAGGCCGCGCATCAGCGTGAACTCGATCGGCATAAACTTCTGCGGGTCAAGCTCGGTCTGTTCCGGCAACCGGTCCAGCGCTGCCCGCAGCCGCGGTATGTCGAGCATTCCCGCAAGGTCCGGGTCGTCAGCTATTCGATCGAGCTCTTCACGGTAATCATGGGCCTTGCGGCGGATGCGCAGCAGCCAGTCGGCATCCCAGCGGCCGTTTCTGCGGTTTAGGCGCTGCTCTTCGGGCATGATCCGGCGTCCCAATTCCTTGGCCAGCCAGCGCGGCACGCCCTCGCGCATGAACATATCGGTCGGCAGGCCGAAGCAAAATTCCACGAACGGCCGGTAAGCCATCGGGTCACGCAGCGGGATGCCGTATAACTGCTCGAAGGCCTGATAAACCTCGGCGCTCTCCGAATCCTCGTTTGCAAAGAGCAGCTTGCGCGCATGCCGGCGGCTGCGCGGCTGGTATCGGCTGAACTCAAAGCCGGAATCGGCCATGCGCCGGTTCGCGCCTGATCGTTCACGGAAGGCGGTGGTGAGTGGGGTCATCAGTTCCCTGAAGACCTTGGCGCGGGGGTGCCAGATGCCAAACAGGCGGCGCCACCAGGAATCGGGTAACAGCGGCACGAGGCACATCACAATGAACCTGCGCAGCATCGATCGTGGGTCATTCGGCCAGTGACGCAGGGCCAGCCATAGCTGCCACCAGCGGCCCGTCAGCAAGTATTCCACAAAGGCCCAGTCGCCCTTGTCACTGAAGGTGTAATTGCCCCATTCGGCGATCAGCAGTCCGTCGCAACCGGCGCACTTTGCGCCATCGAACAGGCCGTGGAAGACGTACATATTGCACAGGCCGGAAGGCGCAGCCTCCATTGCGCGAAACAGGTCGTCCCAGCGATAATCATGCCCGCGCCCCTGGTTATCGGAAAAATGAGGTTCGATCGCCGGATGCATCTTGGCAAAAGCCTCGACCATCGGGCGCTCGTTGCCGTTCGAGCCAGCAGCCTGGATCCCGTCCCAGTCTGGCTCGGGGTGGAAGGTAAACGTTGGCAGGCGGCGGCCGGGTGGAAGTGACCGCATCAGCCGGACAACAACCTGCGGGCTATCGAGCCCGCTTGACAGGGTCGCGCCCGGTTGGGCGAAAGGCGCGGCGACTGCGGCAACTGCCTGATCCAGCAACTGGCTGGCGCGATCGACATAGGCCTGGGCGGATGGCAGGCGAACCTTTGGCACCTTAGCCAGATCGTAATACTGGCGCAGCTGACGAAGCTGGCCGGGCGCAAGTTCAACCACGCAACCGATCGGCACCCGGGCCAAGCCTACAAACCAGGCGGCCTCGCGATCGGAGAAATTGATCATCGCGCTATCGGCCAGGCGCGCCTCGTTCAGCTGGCGCGGAAAACCGGCGGCAAAGATCGCACGCGGGACGGAAGCGGCTGCGACGGTCGTTCGGCTGGTAGCGTAGAGCAGCGGGGGGGCCCGTAACGGGCTGCGCGACAGGCGCACAGTGCCAGAGACCGGATCGGTCACGATGGCGCAATACTCGCCAATAATGTGCAGGTCTGGCTCACCCAGCCATCGGCTCAGCGCAGCACCATACAGTCGAGCCGGATTGTCCGGTGGCTCGCCCAGTTCAACCGCGAGCGCTTTGGCATTGTCGATCCAACCGTGAAAGGCGACTAGCCGGCCATCGGCCAACTTGTGTGGCTGCCATTCGCCAAGATCGCGGTGACGCTGGTCAATCGGGCGTCGCGCAAAGTGCTGTTCCTGCCCCGTCCAGGCCGCGGCCCGTCCGCCAACGCCAAGGCAGAGCGCATCGGCAAGATCAGCGGAACCGGGCAGGTCTGTCGCCGGGGATCCGGCGGACCAGTGCGCACAGAATGCCAACACGTCTGTCTAAAAATCCGGTTTGGGTGGCCTGGCCACCCCGAACTTGGGCAATGGCTCAGGTCTTAGCAGAATTGCCCTGGGCCAGCGGGGTCTGCGCACCGGCCACGTCAGCTAGCTTACCCAAGCGGACCAGCTGGGGCTTGGTCCAAATAGTTTCTTGGCGTTGTTGCTGCGACATCGATTGTCACTCCTGCGGTGCCTACCGGCCTCAATTGCAGGTGTAATCACATATATTTAGAGGTTTGGCTAGTGCCCGCTTGCGCGGCCAAACCGCGCCAATGGCCGAAACGGCTGGTCAAGTGCTCCGATCATGACCTCGCTGCCGCATTCCACCCAGGCATGCAAATCATCCCCCTCATCGCGAGCCGAACCCGGCAGAACCGCAATCACGAGTTGGGCGGGCCGCTTGCGACGTGATATCATCCAGAACAATGCGATGGCGCGCGGAAGGCACTTCGTGCCGCCTGGCAGCCGCTGCACCGCGCGATCAACAGCCTTGGCCAAGAGCCAGTCCGCAGCGGTCCCCGCCCCGCGCGCAGGGTCCGCAGCGATGGGGCCCAGCAGTCCGCGCCACCGGCCCAACGGCAGCCAGGCCACCAGCAGCCGGGCAAGGGCCAGCGCCAACGCTGCCTCGACCACGAGCAGGCGCCAACGCATCAGCGCGATGCCAGCAGACCGGCACCGCGCAATTGCTCCAGGAAGGTATCGACGTCCGGGCCAATCGCATTGGGTGCGGCGCCAAATTCACCTACAAGGTGGGCAATCAGTCCGTGACGGTCCAATCCTGCGTCCAACGCCAACCAGATGGCCTTGGCCGTGCCTGTGAGCGAGAAAAAATCGCCACTTTCGAGACTCATTACGACGATCTCGTCGTCGATCTCAGTTTCAGTAAAGTGCCCGGTGGCCTTGGTCAGGATCATGCTGCATCCTCTCTGATCCGGTCAGCCACAAAGGCCAGCGACGCCTCGAACCCTGCCGTCGAGCGAGGCCGGACCAGCCGGGCCATGCGCAGTTGCCCGGCAAGCCTTGCGCGCATGCTGAACTGCTCTGCCAAGGTCGGGCGGACCGCCTCGGCATAGATTTCCTGGGTATGGTGGTCATCTTCCAGCATCGCGAACCGCGCTGCGCCGGTGATCGGCTCCCAAGTCAGTTCCGGCCCTTCGCGCAGGAAGACGAGGGTGTCGAATGGGAGTGACTGTGCAATCGACCCAGCCAGTGGCTCGGCATAATGCTTGCCGGTTTCAGCCCCCACCGGCTGGACGGCAGTTGCCCCGGTCATGGCCAGGGCATCTTCCCGCAGCTTCAGCCGCTTGTGCCCCGGCATGGCCAGAACCTGATCGGCTATCGACAGGTCAACCAGCAGCGTATCATCGCAAAATAGCGGAAACCCGAACCTGCCGAGGCCCGCGGCGAGAGTTGACTTTCCTGCACCGGCTGGCCCGGTAAAGGCGAAAACCCGGCCCTCATGGGCAACGGCCGATGCGTGAAAGGGCAGGAACCCGTTCAGGCAGGCAACCCCCGCATAAACACTGCCATTCAGCCAGAGGATCTCTTCATCGGGATCGGCATTGGGCGGTCGCTCGATGGTTATGCCTCGCCCCGGTTCATAGAGGTAGCCATAGCCGCTTTCACATCGCAGCAGGAAACAGCCATCGGCGATACAGCGAAAGCCGGGCGGCACATGCACCCCTGCGATGCCGTGTGGAACCTCGCCATATTGCCAGCGTATCTCGCTTGCCAGGCGGCTCGCCACATGATCGTGTAAACACGTATTCTTCATAATCGCACCTGTGTCCCTATGGGCGCGCCAGGTCAATCGCCGTAACCATTGCACGATACGCCAGATACCGTGTGGAAAACGCTGATCTTCCGGTTGTCGCTACCAGATGTGGTGGGTAAGCGCCGGGAAAGGGAGGCTCCCGCCATCGCCATGCCCCAACCGCTGATTTCACCTTCGATCCTGTCTGCCGATTTCGCCCGGCTGGGTGAGGAAGTGCGCGCGATCGACGCCGCCGGTGCTGACTGGATTCACGTCGACGTGATGGATGGCCACTTCGTGCCCAATATCACGATCGGTCCGATGGTGGTGAAAGCGCTCCGCCCGCACACCAAAAAGCCACTTGACGTTCACCTGATGATCAGCCCGGTGGACAACTATCTAGCCGCCTTTGCCGAGGCCGGTGCCGATATCATCACGGTCCATCCGGAAGCCGGGCCGCACATCCATCGCACGATCCAGGCGATAAAGGGGCTGGGCAAGCTGGCGGGTGTCTCACTTAATCCAGGCACCCCGGCGAAGATGCTGGACTACCTGATCGACGAAATTGACCTGGTCCTGGTGATGAGCGTCAATCCCGGCTTCGGCGGACAGAGCTTCATCACCAGCCAGCTTCGCAAGATTGAGGCCGTGCGCAAGATGATCGACAAGAGTGGTCGGGATATTCGGCTTGAAGTTGACGGTGGTGTCGATGTCGATACCGCCAGTCGCTGTGTCGAGGCCGGGGCGGACGTGCTGGTTGCGGGCACGGCAACATTCCGAGGCGGACCCGAACGCTATGCCGCAAACATTGCCGCGCTCAAGGGTGACGGCAGGGCATGAGCGAGGCGATGGGTCAAAGCCGCGATCACACTGCCCCAGACAACGGGGATGCCCCGGCGATCTCGCTGGAAGCTGAGGGCGATGCCGCGTTGGTTGAGCCACGGACTGGGCCAGAGCCAAGCGAGCTTGTCGAACCGGGCCGCGCCCTGGCGCTTGCTGATTTTGCACCACCCAGCCTTGCCGCCGGCGAACGGTTGCTGCGGCTGGCCTATCGCTTGGGCGTGCCGGGGGCGACACTTGCTGCACCATTCCGCAAACCAGCCAAGACCCGCCTTCTGGCAACCGTGCTCAATCCGCTGCCAGGCCAGAAGATGGCAGGTACCGCAATCCGGGCGGGGCATTTCCTGGTCCATGGCGTCAAAGCGCCGATCGGCCAGATCGATTTTGCCGGCACGGCCCGCATGGCCCCGCCGTTGGAGCGGGTCGTCCATTCTTTCTCGTGGCTGGCAGATCTGGAAGCGTCCGCCCCGCGCGAGCAGATCGCCCCGGTGGCCGATCGCGTGCTCGCGGCCTGGCTCTCAGCAAACCCGTCACCGCCATCCCGCCCTGGCAAGGGCCCTGCCTGGTCCGTCGCGAATGCAGGATCGCGCGAGCTCAACTGGCTTGTCCATGCCCCGCTGATCCTTTCCGGCAATGACAAGGCCCAACGGGCGCGGATCCTGGCGGCGATGAACGACACGGCCCGCTGGCTCGACAAGAATGTTGGCCGCGCCGAAGACCTGCTAGGTGAAGTTGCCGGCTGGTGCGGCATTGTCGCCGCCGGGCTGTTGCTCCCAGATGGCAAGCCGCGCCGCCTGTTTGGTGAGGCTGGCCTGATCAAGGCGCTGGGCGAATTGGTGGGCGATGACGGCGGCATTCTTTCGCGTGCGCCGCTGGGCCAGATCGAGGTCATTGCCCTGATCGTGCGGCTGCGCGCCTGCTACAGTGCGGTGCGACGCGAACCGCCAGCTGCGCTGGAAGCGATACTGGCTTTGCTGGTACCACCCTTGCTGGCCTTAACCCATGGCGATGGCTCACTCGGTTCCTGGCAGGGCGGCTGGGCGGTAGACGCGGCAGATCTATCCGCTCTGGTCGCGGCCTCTGGGGTGCGAACGCGCCCGCTGCGAGATGTCCGCCAGTGGGGCTATCAGCGGGTTGTCGCACAGAAGTCGATCCTGCAATTTGATGCCGCCCCGCCGCCACTGGCCAAGCATGCCCGATCAGGCTGCGCCTCAACTCTGGCCTTTGAGCTTTCGCATCAGGGCCAGCGGATCGTGGTCAATTGCGGCGGCGCAGCCTGCGCCGGGGGCATTATCCCGGTCCGGCTGGAGCAGGGCCTGCGCGCCACAGCGGCGCATTCCACACTGGTGCTCGACGACGTCAATTCGACTGCAATCCTGATCAACGGCCGGATTGGCAGCGGCGTTTCTGAGGTCGAAGTCGATCGGCGCACCATTGCAGGCGAAAAGCTCTCCGGGGCAACGCGGCTTGAGGCCAGCCACAATGGCTACGTGGGCCGCTATGGCCTGACCCACCGGCGCATCCTGATCCTGCGGGACGAGGGCACGGAGCTGCGCGGCGAGGACTTGCTGATCCCCGCCGGGAGCAAGGGGAAGAGCGGCAAGGTGGCCTTCGCAATCCGCTTCCACCTTGGACCCGGCATCACAGCGCGGGTCAGCGAGGACGGCCAGGGAGCAGGACTTGCTCTTCCTGATGGCTCTTACTGGCAGTTCCGGGCAGGCGGTCAGGTGACGGTTGAGGAAAGTATCTGGGCGGATGGCCAGGGTCGGCCCCAGCCAATCCAGCAACTGGTCCTGCAGGGCCTGGTATCACGCGGCGGCGGCAACTTTGCCTGGCTGCTGAAGAAGATGGGATAGCATTGGAAATGACTGCTGTAACGATCCGCCGGGCGCTGCTTTCGGTGTCCGACAAGACCGGGCTGGTGGACCTGGGCAAGGTGCTTGCCGCACGCGGTGTCGAACTGGTTTCGACCGGCGGCACGGCCAAGGCGCTGCGCGATGCAGGCCTGACAGTAAAGGACATTTCGGACCTGACCGCCTTTCCCGAAATGATGGACGGCCGGGTCAAGACGCTCCATCCCAAGGTCCACGGCGGGCTGCTGGCGGTGCGCGACAACCCAGAGCACGCAGCAGCCATGGCCGAGCATGAGATCGGCGCAATCGACCTGGTGGTGGTCAACCTCTATCCCTTCGAAGCGACAGTCGCGAAGGGTGCGGACCGCGACGAGATCATCGAAAATATCGACATCGGTGGCCCCAGCATGGTTCGTTCGGCAGCCAAGAACCACGCCTATGTCACCATTGTCACCGACCCGGCGGACTACGCCTGCTTGCTTGCCGAGCTTGAGGCCAACAACGGCGCAACCTCCTACGATTTCCGCCGCCTGATGGCCGCGCGGGCCTATGCCGCAACGGCGGCCTATGACTCGATGATCAGCCAGTGGTTCGCCTTTGCCGACCAGCAGCAGGTTTTCCCTGAAACCCTGGCCGTAATCGGCAAGCGGGTGGAAGAGTTGCGCTATGGCGAGAACCCGCACCAGCGCGCAGCGCTCTATGTACCCCGCGGTCCGCATGGACGGGGAATTGCGCAGGCCCGGCAGGTGCAGGGCAAGGAGCTGTCCTACAACAACTACAACGATGCCGACGCCGCCCTGGAACTGGCTGCCGAATTCCGCGGACAGGACCCGGCTGTGGTGATCGTCAAGCACGCCAATCCCTGCGGCGTGGCACAAGGCTCCAGCTTGCTCGAAGCCTGGACTGGTGCGCTGCAATGCGACGACGTTTCGGCCTTTGGCGGCATTGTCGCCGTAAACACCCCGCTCGATGGCGCAACGGCCGAAGCAATCTGCCAGATCTTCACCGAGGTTGTCGTTGCCCCCGATGCCGACGAGGCCGCAATCGCTGCTTTCGCCAAGAAGAAGAACCTGCGCCTGTTGCTGACCGGTGACCTGCCCGATCCGCGTCGCGGCGGATTGATGGTCAAGCCGATCACTGGCGGCCTGCTGGTTCAGAGCCGCGACAACGGCGCTATTGGCCGCGATGACCTGAAGGTCGTGACCAAGCGCGCGCCGACCGAGCAGGAACTGAAGGACTGCCTGTTTGCCTGGACCGTGGCCCGCCACGTCAAATCGAACGCGATCGTCTATGCCAAGGATGGGATCACCGCGGGGATTGGCGCGGGACAGATGAACCGCCGCGACAGTTCGCGGATCGCTGCCATGAAGGCCGCCGAAGCCGCAGAGAAGTTTGGCTGGGCGCAGAGCCGCGCGGTTGGCAGTGCCGTTGCCTCGGACGCCTTCTTCCCGTTTGCCGACGGCCTGCTCGCCGCTGCGGAAGCTGGTGCAACTGCAGTCATCCAACCGGGCGGGTCGATTCGAGACGAAGAAGTCATCGCAGCGGCTGATGAAGCCGGGCTGGCGATGGTGTTTACCGGGATGCGGCACTTCCGCCACTGAGTTCCACAATTCACCGCAAGCAGTGTTCGGTCTGCCGCGCAAACTTGCGGCCGTGTAACTTATTCACTTGGAAGTAACGAAAAAGTCGGCAGTGACACGCCGCACCTAACTCTTTGCATCTGGATGTTCCTGATGGACCTGTTCAAGTCCGACCTGTTCCGCTCTTTCGGCATCGGCTTCCTGTTGGGTGCCGTGCTGCTGGTCGGTTCGGTTTGGGCGCAGAGCGAAGACGGCATCTCAGGTAAGGTCATTCCCAAGGCAGAGGCTGCTGCGCCACTGCCGGACCGCACCCGGTGAAGCGCAATCCCCTCATCGTTGCGGTTTTGGCCTTCACTGCCGCCAGCCTGCAGACCCCGGCAAACGCAGCCGAAGTCGATGTTCTGGCCCCTGCCGCTAGCCGCCAGGCGAAGGAAGCCCCCGGCCTGAAAACCGCAGTATTTGCTGGCGGCTGCTTCTGGGGGGTCGAAGCGGTATTCAGCCACGTACTGGGCGTAAAAGGTGTGCTTACGGGTTACCACGGCGGCAATGGGGCAACCGCCGTTTATGAGCGTGTAGGCGGTGGCGATACCGGTCACGCCGAGTCCGTTCAGGTGACTTACGACCCTGCGGTGGTCCGTTATGATCAACTGGTGCGGATCTTCTTTTCGGTCGTTGCCGATCCCACGCTCAAGAACCGCCAGGGGCCTGACGAAGGGCCGCAGTACCGTGCTGCGCTGGTGCCGACGAGCGAAGAGCAGCGCCAGGTCGCTGCTGCCTATCTCGCTCAGATGAAGGCTTCAGGCGTCTGGCAACGCCCGATCGTCACCGGCATCGAAAGCTACCGCAAGTTCTACCCGGCCGAAGCCTATCACCAGGACTTCATGGCCCGGAACCCCCGCCATCCCTACATCCTGTATTGGGACGTCGCCAAGGTTGCCGCATTGAAGAAGCGTTTTCCCGGTTTCTACAAGGCGGACTTCACCCGCGGCTAACCTGTCCCTATATTGCCGCCATGGTAGGACATCACCACCACGACGAACATTCCGGCGCGGGCCTGGTCGAAGCAGCACGGCTGGCGCTGGTCGAAGCTGGCGAGCAGTGGACCGACATGCGTGCCGAGGTGTTCCAAGCCCTTGCCGCGCAGGATCGTCCGGCCTCGGCCTATGACATTGCCGAAAATGTCTCCAAAGAGCGCGGCAAGCGGGTAGCGGCAAACTCGGTTTACCGGATCCTCGACCTGTTCGTGAAAACCAACCTTGCCCGCCGGGTAGAGAGTGCCAACGCCTATATCGCCAATAGCCACCCAGGTTGCCGACACGATTGCATCTTCCTGATCTGCGATGTCTGCGGCCGTGCGGTGCACATTGATGATGACAGGCTGACCGGATCGCTGGTCGATGCGGCCCGCACCGCAGGCTTCGCCGATATCCGCCCCGTGGTTGAACTGCGCGGCGTATGCGAGCGTTGCAGCTGACCGTCTGCATCGGTCCTGCACCGGACCTGCCCGATAGTCTCAATCGACACCACTAACCCAAGCGTGTAAGGCCCTTTAGATGAGTCAGCCACCCGTCACGCCATTGCTGGATACCGTTGATGTTCCGGCCGATCTGCGCAAGCTCGCGCCAGAGCAGCTGCGCCAGCTGGCGGATGAACTTCGCAGCGAAATGATCAGTGCCGTTGGCAGCACCGGTGGCCATCTGGGTTCAGGCCTGGGCGTGGTCGAGTTGACCGTGGCGATCCACTATGTGTTCAATACGCCCGACGACAAGCTGATCTGGGACGTTGGCCACCAGGCCTATCCGCACAAGATCCTGACCGGTCGCCGCGACCGGATCCGCACCCTGCGCCAGGGCGGGGGCCTGTCCGGCTTCACCAAGCGCAGCGAGAGCGAATACGATCCCTTCGGCGCAGCGCACAGTTCCACCTCGATCTCGGCCGCGCTGGGCTTTGCCATTGCCAACAAGCTGCAGGGCCAGCCCGGCAAGGGCATTGCCGTGATTGGTGACGGCGCGATGAGCGCGGGCATGGCCTATGAGGCGATGAACAATGCCACCGATGCCGGCAACCGGCTGGTGGTGATCCTGAACGACAATGACATGTCGATCGCCCCGCCGGTCGGGGGATTGTCTGCGTATCTCGCCAAGATCGTCTCCTCGCGCCCGTTCCTGGAACTGCGCGAAGTGGCCCGGAAGATCTCGCGCAAATTGCCCGAGCCGCTGCACCGCGCCGCCAAGAAGACCGATGAGTTCGCCCGCGGCATGGCCATGGGCGGCACGCTGTTCGAAGAACTGGGCTTCTATTATGTCGGCCCGGTTGACGGGCATAATCTCGACCACCTGATCCCGGTACTGGAAAACGTCCGCGATGCCGCTGAAGGCCCATGCCTGATCCATGTCGTCACGCAAAAGGGCAAGGGCTATGCCCCGGCCGAAGCCAGCGCTGACAAGTATCACGGCGTCCAGAAGTTCGATGTGATTACCGGCGAACAGGTCAAGGCCCCGGCCAAGGCCCCGGCATACCAGAACGTCTTTGGCGAGACTCTGGCCAAGCTGGCCGAGAGCGACCCCAAGATCTGCGCGATTACTGCGGCCATGCCCAGCGGTACCGGCGTTGACAAGTTTGCCAAGGCGCACCCGGGCCGCAGCTTCGACGTTGGCATTGCCGAACAACACGCCGTTACCTTTGCAGCTGGCCTCGCCGCGCAGGGCATGCGACCCTTTGCCGCGATCTATTCCACCTTCCTGCAGCGTGCATTCGACCAGGTGGTCCATGATGTGGCGATCCAGAACCTGCCGGTGCGCTTCGCGATTGACCGCGCCGGATTGGTCGGCGCTGACGGTGCGACCCACGCCGGCTCGTTTGACATCACCTATCTTGCCACCCTGCCCAACATGGTGGTGATGGCCGCAGCTGACGAGGCTGAACTGGTCCACATGACCTATACTGCGGCGCTTCATGACAGCGGGCCGATCGCCTTCCGCTATCCGCGCGGCAACGGCGTGGGCGTTCCCCTGCCCGAAGTTCCACAGCAGCTTGAAATCGGCAAGGGCCGGGTTGTGCGCGAGGGGACCAAGGTGGCGCTGCTGTCACTCGGCACCCGCCTGGCCGAAGCGCTCAAGGCCGCCGACGCGCTTGAGGCCAAGGGCCTCTCTACCACGGTGGCTGACCTGCGCTTTGCCAAGCCGCTCGACACCGATCTGATCCGCCGCCTGATGGCCAGCCACGAAGTGATCGTGACGATCGAGGAAGGCGCGATTGGCGGCCTTGGTGCCCATGTCCTGACCCTCGCCAGCGACGAGGGCCTGACCGATGCCGGTCTCAAGATCCGCACGTTGCGCCTGCCCGATGTCTTCCAGGACCATGATGCGCCAGACAGGCAGTATGACGAAGCCGGGCTCAACGCGCCGCACATCGTCGACACGGTGCTAAAGGCGCTGCGTCACAACAGCGCTGGCGTTGCGGAAGCGCGGGCCTAGAGACCCGCGCCGAGGCTCAACCCATCCAGCGCCAGATCCCCGCGGCCATGCCGTTGCCAAGGATGTGCAGATAGGTTGCGACCAGCCACAAGATGACGCCGCCAGCCCAAGGCACGACCCCGGCCTTGGTCAGTCCACCCAGCTTTGGCCAATAGCTCGTCTTCGCTTGCCATCCGGCCCATGCCGAGCCCATCAGCACCCGCTTCTTACGGTCTTGCAGGTGCGAGCCGACGAGGGCGAGGAACCCGAGCGTTCCGGTCAGGACGAAGCTGCGCGGGGTGGGGCTGATCAGCGTATGGGCCAGCGCCCACAGCGCGAAGCCCCACAT
>JBEGJL010000108.1:0-4180 GCA_041184605.1 Pseudomonadota bacterium | reverse complement strand
GCCTCGTTCGCACCTCGACCGAGGGCAAGCCGCAGGCCGGGATCAGCTTCCTGCTGCTCGATATGTGCAGCCCCGGGATCACGGTAAAGCCGATCCGCACGCTGGCGGGCGATCATGAATTCAACCAGGTGTTCTTCGATGATGTCCGCGTGCCAGTGGCCAACCGGCTGGGCGAGGAGAACGATGGCTGGACCGTCGCCAAACACCTGCTGACCTTTGAACGCGGCGGCAAGTATGCCCCGCCGCTGATCGAACGGCTGACCCGGTTGCGCCAGCGCGAGGGTCTGGACCCCCTGATCACGGCGCGGCTGGCCAAGGAAGCGGTCAACCTGCGCGCATTGCAGGCGCTGGAGATGAAGGCCATGCGCGGGGCAGGCGGCAGCCCGGCGCTTTATGCTTCGGTGCTGAAAGTGCTCGGTACCGAAGCGATGCAGCGGATCGATGTGCTGGCCTGCGACATCGAAGGGCAGGCCGCCTGGGCCATGCCGACCGGACAGACCCCGGCCGACCTTGCGGTGACCGTGCCGCGCTACCTGAATGACCGCGCCGCCAGCATTTACGCCGGATCGAACGAGATCCAGCGCGACCTGATTGCAAAGCTCATCCTGACTTGAGGTTTACGCTGCGGCGGCGAATTCGTCCAGCAATCCAGCCTCGTTGCCAAGGCCGGCGGCGATTACCAGCAACCGTTTAAACCGCGCGCCTAATTGCAGTTCTTCGGTCAGGCCCATGGCCCCGTGCAATTGGACCGCACCTTCGCCAACCTGCTTGGCGGCATCGCGCACCGCGATACAGGCGGCAAGAATATCGCTGCCTTCGCCAGATACCGCAGCCGCCTCGGTCAGCGCCTGGGCCTGCAAAGCCTGCAACTGCATATCAGCCAGCCGATGGCGCAGGGCCTGGAAGCTGGCGATGGGGGCGCCAAACTGGCGGCGCTGGCCAAGATAGTCCGCCGTATCGGCCAGCATCTGTTGCATCAGTCCCACGGCTTCGGCGCAGCGCCCGATCCTGACCAGGTGGTCGGCCGTGGCCGGATCACCGGCTAACGGGGTTGCGACGACCCCGGCAAAATGCAGGTCGGCCACGGCCGAACCGTCATGCAATTGCCCCGGCTCGACAACCAGACCGGGCGCATCGCGCGCTACGGTGAACAGCGCCCCGCCAAGTGCCACAACAAAGAGGTCTGCTTCCGCACCGCCAGCAACCAATCGCGCGGTGCCCTCAATCCGGTTGCCATTCTCCACCTGCGGCAGCGCGGCCGACGTGGTTTCGCTGACCAGGGCTGCGCGCACATTGCCTTGGCCCAGTACAGCGATAGCGGCAGCGTGTCCCAGCCATTCGGCCCCGGCCAGCACCGGGCCAAGCTGAACCATGACAAGTGCAAGATCGCAGGCACCGCCCCCAAAACCCCCGTGGTCCTCGGGCAGGGTCAAGCCATCAAGGCCCAGTTCCGCCAGGGCCCGCCAGCCCGGCCGATCGGCATCATTCGCCAGCCGCGCAACCGCATCGCGCAGCAGTGCCTGCTGTTCGGTCAGCTCAAGGTCCAATCCCGCCATTGCCGCGCCATCTCCCGTCGTCAGCACTGTTCATAGTCAGCGCCGCGTACCGACGGCAAGATGCAAGGAACGGAACATTGCCCACTGATGTTGTCCCTGATTGGCTTTTGCCGTCGCGGCAGGGGTGTTATGCGGCCCCGGGCGATAATGAGGGTAGTTGATGCACAGCGCAAATGGCAGGCCGGGGTTGGTTGGTGCGCTTGTCGCACTGGCCTTGGCCGGTTTGCCTGGCGCGCGGGCGCAGGCCCAAACCCAGACCCAGATCCAGATCCAGCCTGCCCCGACAAGGCCTGCTGACGAACCGATCATCACTGACCGCGAGTTTGACGAGGCGGTGCCGGCCGTTCCTGCGGAGAGCGATCCGGAACTCGGTCAGAATCTGGAATCGATCGAAGAGTTCGAGCGCAAGCTTGCGACACCCACTTATCCTGCTGCTCCAGCTGGCCAGGACTTGGAACTGGCCGCGCCACTGCCGCCACTTGAAACCTTTCGCGCCGAGCCTGCGGTCTTTGCGCAAGAGGTCGCAGCCAGTGACGATGCCGAAGTGTCCTATCGGGTCGAGCTGACCGGCTTGGACGCCGCGGACGCCATCAGCGACGAAAATCTGGTCAATGCATTCAACCGTCTCTCCTTGCTGCGGCGCAAGGGTTCTGCCCGCAACACTACGCAACTGGCCAGCCGCGCCGGCGAAGACGTGCTGGTGCTCAAGAAGCTGCTGGCGGCGAATGGGTGGCTGGACGCCCAGATCCTGACCAAAATTGATCGACCGGACGCCAATGGGCCGCTGGTGGTGGCAATATCGGTTGCCCCCGGTAAGCGCTTTACCTTTTCCACCATCACCGTCGATGCGGCGCCCACGCTGCCGCCCGACCTGATCAGTCATAATCTTGAACTTGCCATTGGCGAACCGGTGATCGCCGAAAAGGTGCTGGCCGCAGAAGCTAAGGTGGCCCTGGCCCTGCCGGAGAATGGCTATCCTTTTGCCGAGCTTGGGGCCCGCGATATTCTGCTGGACCAAGATACGGGTGCGGCAGACTATACCCTGCCGATCACGGTCGGCCCGCGCGGAACCTATGGCACGATCCGCAGCGAGGGGCGCGAGGCATTTTCTGCCCGCCACGTCCAGACGCTAGCGCGGTTTAGGACTGGCCAGCTTTATGACAGCCGGATGGTCGATGACCTGCGCCAGGCGCTGATCGCAACCGGGCTGTTTCGCGCCATCGCGGTGGAGCCGCGGCGGACTGGCGCGGCTGGACCGGACGGGACCGAGCAAGTCGATCTGGTGGTCAAGCAGGAAGCGGGGCCGCCGCGCGTGATCGCGGCAACAGCGGGCTATGGCACGGGGCAGGGCTTCCGGGTTGAGGGCAGCTGGACCCACCGCAATCTGTTCCGTCCCGAAGGCGCCCTGATCGTTAGCGGTGTGGCCGGGACGCAGGAACAGGGCGCAGGCATAACGTTCCGCCGGTCGAACGCCGGCCAGCGTGATCGGACCTTCGAACTGGCTAGCGAACTGCGCCATGCCTCGACCGATGCCTACTCCGCTTACACCGGGCGGCTGGCGGCGCGGGTGAGCTATGATTCCACCCCGATCTGGCAAAAGCGCCTGACCTATGCCTATGGCGCGCAGCTGATTGGTACGGACGAAAGCGTGTTCGATCCGGGGCGGCGCGCCCGCACCAGGCGGACCTATGCCATTGCCGGGCTGACGGGGCAGGTCGGCTGGGATATGACCGACAGCTTGCTCGATCCTACTCAGGGGTTCCGCCTGACCGCTCTGGTTGAGCCAGAGGCCTCGGTGCGCGGCAGTTTCACCCCCTATGCGCGGCTGCGGCTGGATGGTTCGGGCTATTACCGCCTGGCCCAGAATCTTGTCATTGCCGGGCGGGTGCGCGCCGCTTCGATTCAGGGGGCGGCGCTTGATGATATTGCTCCATCGCGCCGGCTTTATGCCGGTGGCGGCGGATCGGTGCGCGGTTTCGGTTATCAGCAACTTGGCCCGCGCGATATCAACAACGATCCATCGGGCGCGCGCAGCCTTAACGAGGCAGCCTTTGAGTTTCGCTATCGCTTTGGTGACTATGGCGTCGTCGGGTTTGTCGATGTCGGCCAAGCCTATGCCAAATCATTGCCGGACTTTTCAGACCTGCGGGTCGGGCTTGGCCTTGGTGCGCGAATCTATACCAATTTCGGCCCGATGCGGCTCGATATCGCGACGCCTTTGCGGCGGCGGCCGGGTGAAAGCCGCATCAATGTCTACGTCTCGATCGGGCAGGCCTTCTGATGGACGAGGCAGTGCCTCCGGTTGAGCCAGTCCCGCTGGAGCGCCAGCCGATCGCGCGCTGGATTGCGGGGGCTCTGGCCGGTGCTGTGCTGTTGCTGGGGCTGTTGCTGTTGGCATTGAACACCGGTCCGGGCCGTAGCCTTGTCGCCCGGCAATTGTCCGGCATGACCTTTGCCAATGGCCTGCGGATAGAGGTGGGCCGGATTGACGGATCGCTTTATGGTGCGGCGAGGCTCGTCGACCTCGTTGCCTATGACACCAAGGGGCCCTTTTTGCGAGCCGCCAGGGTGGACCTTGATTGGCGACCGTTCGCCTACCTTTCAAACCATGTCGACATCCGCTC
>JBEGJL010000107.1:0-2744 GCA_041184605.1 Pseudomonadota bacterium | reverse complement strand
CCATATCTCGGGCAGGATCGACAAGGCATCCGACTTTCCGATCCCGCCCGGCGGGCGTGAGGCGAGGATCGGCAAGGCGGTGATTCTGGCCCTGACGGTCAGCCCCGAAGGCCGCGCCGTCGCGTGCCGGATCTACAGGTCGAGCGGGCTGCCGGAGACCGATGCGGTAACCTGCCGGCTGGCGCAGGACCGCCTGCGCTTCAAGCCCGCGCTCAACGCCGCGGGTGAGCCGGTGACCGGCACGTTCTACTGGCAGCAGAAATTCTTCTTCTGACCCGCTTGATCGCAGCCCGCTGGTGCGGCAAGGGATAGGGCAAAGGGAGAGTATCGATGGCCACCGTCCACCCCGTCCCCGCCGAATGGGCCGCCCGCGCGCAGATCACCGCTGCGGTCTATGCCGATAAGTATCGCAAATCGCTCGACGCGCCCGAGGCCTTCTGGCGCGAGGAATCGGCGCGGATCGACTGGATCAAGCCGTGGACCAAGCTGAGCAACTGTTCCTATGACGAAGCTGATTTCGGGATCGAATGGTTCTCTGATGGCACGCTCAACGTCTCGGCCAATTGCCTTGATCGCCATCTGGCCGAGCGCGGCGATGTTACCGCGATCATCTGGGAAGGTGATGACGCCAGCCAGCAGCGCAAGCTGACCTATCGCGAGCTCCACGCGGAAGTCTGCCGCATGGCCAACGCGCTGAAGGCGCTGGGCGCCAAGCGCGGGGACCGGGTGACGATCTACATGCCGATGATTCCCGAAGCCGCGGTGGCGATGCTGGCCTGTTCGCGGATCGGCGCGATCCATTCGGTGGTGTTCGGCGGCTTCAGTCCAGAGGCGCTGGCGGGCCGGATTCAGGACTGCGACAGCAACGTGGTGATCACCGCCGATGCCGGGATGCGCGGCGGTAAGCTGGTGCCGCTGAAGGCCAATGTTGACGAGGCGCTGACCCAGTGCCCGTCGATCGAAGCGGTGCTGGTGGTCCGCCACGTCGGCAATGCGATCACCATGGCCGAAGCCCGCGATCACTGGTGGCATGAACAGCGCGAAGCCGTTTCGGCCGACTGTCCTTTTGAGGAAATGGGCGCCGAAGACCCGCTGTTTATCCTCTACACCTCGGGCAGCACCGGCAAGCCCAAGGGCGTGCTCCACACCACGGGTGGCTATCTGACCTGGGCGGCGATGACGCACCAGTACGTGTTCGATTACCGCCCCGGCGAAATCTATTGGTGCGCGGCCGATGTGGGCTGGGTCACGGGGCACAGCTATGTCGTCTATGGCCCGCTGGCCAATGGCGCGACCACGGTGATGTTCGAAGGCGTGCCGAATTACCCCACCCACAGCCGGTTCTGGGAAATTGTTGACCGCCACCAGGTTGAGATTTTCTATGGCGCGCCCACCGCCTTGCGGGCCTTGATGCGCGAAGGCGACGATTGGGTGAAGGCGACCAGCCGCAAGACGCTGCGCCTGCTGGGCTCAGTCGGTGAACCGATCAATCCCGAGGCCTGGGAATGGTACTGGCGCGTGGTGGGCGAGGGGCGCTGCCCGATCGTCGATACCTATTGGCAGACCGAGACCGGCGCCTGCATGATGACCCCGCTGCCCGGCGCCCATGCGCTGAAGCCGGGCGCGGCCAGCTTTCCGATGTTCGGGGTGGTGCCGCAGATCGTCGATGGCGAAGGCAAGGTGCTGGAAGGCGCGACCGAGGGCAACCTGTGCATCACCCAGTCCTGGCCGGGGCAGATGCGCACCGTCTGGGGCGATCACGAACGCTTTTTCCAGACCTACTTCACCACCTATCGCGGCAAGTACTTCACCGGGGATGGCTGCAAGCGGGATGAAGACGGCTATTACTGGATCACCGGCCGCGTCGATGATGTGATCAACGTTTCCGGCCACCGAATGGGGACGGCAGAGGTTGAGTCCGCACTGGTTGCCCATGCCAAGGTGGCCGAGGCTGCCGTGGTGGGCATGCCGCATGAGATCAAGGGGCAGGGCATCTATGCCTATGTCACGCTCAACGCGGGCGAGGAACCGAGCGACGACGTGCGTAAGGAACTGGTCCAGTGGGTGCGGCACGAGATTGGCCCGATCGCCACGCCCGACGTGATCCACTTTGCCCCGGCCTTGCCCAAGACCCGCAGCGGCAAGATCATGCGCCGGATCCTGCGCAAGATTGCCGAAGGAGACGTTTCGAACCTGGGCGATACGTCAACGCTGGCCGACCCGAGCGTGGTCGACAGCCTGTTAAGCAGTGGGCGTTAGCGCAGTCCTCACCACCCCCCAGCCCCATCCTCTGAAGAGGAGGGGGAGCAAGTCGCGATAAGTCTAAGGCCCCCTCTTCTTTAGAGGAGGGGGTTGGGGGTGGTGTTGAACAATTGCCCCGGCTAGGCTGGCGGCATGATCGCCCAAACCATCCAACTCGCGCTTGCGCCGGTCTTCGTGCTGGTGGCGATCGGCAATATCATGAACCTGCTGTCCACCCGGCTGGGCCGGATCGTCGACCGCTCGCGCGAGTTGCAGAAGCAGCACGTTGCGACCAGCGGGGCTGAACACGATGCCGTGGTGATCGAGATGCGGGCGATTGCCACGCGCATCCACCTGATCACCCGCGCCATCTTCCTGATGGTTTTGAGCGGCCTGACCATCGGGGTGACGGTGGCGGTGCTGTTCCTGGAGGAGTTCGTCGCCGTGCGGCTGCAAATGGTCGCAGCCGGGCTGTTCCTGCTGGCGATCAGCCTGCTGATGTG
>JBEGJL010000106.1:0-4081 GCA_041184605.1 Pseudomonadota bacterium | reverse complement strand
AGGTGTCTGCGGCGCTTGGACTTACGTCGATTGCCGGGCACGCCCAGACCGTGCGGCCGCTGGTCGCGCCAATGGCTGAGGCCGCGGCCGAGCGCCAGAAGGGCATCACCGACGAAGAGCGCGAGCAGGTGAAGGCCATGGCCGCTGCTACCGATAACATTGGCCTGTTTTTCGGCGAAGACATCTTCATTGCGATCGGCTCGATCCTGCTGATGGTCGGTTTCCTTGAGCAGCAAGGGATCATGCTTTCACCCTTCCAGCTTTCGGTCTGGGCAATCCCCAGCGCGATTGCGGCCTTCCTGGTCCATGGCTTCCGATTGTGGCGGCTGGACCGTCGGTTGGGTGGTCAGGAGCGCGGAGAATGATCGGGCTGCCATTCGTCTACACCCTCGCGGGGTTGGCCTTCCTGGCATTTGCTGTCCTGTCGTCGCGCGATGGCACCAATTCCAAGCGCTTTGGCAATGCGGCCTTCTGGGGGCTGCTTGCAACATCGATGCTCGTGGGTGATCGGCTGGGCGATTTTGGCAATGGCCTGATCGTTTTGGCGCTGGTTGCGATAGCCGGAACCGGGCAGCTTGGCAGCGGTGGCGGAGGTACAACGCAAGACCTGCGGAGTGAACGAGCCGTACGGTACGGTAACCGGCTGTTCCTCTTGGCGCTGGTCATCCCGGCTACGGCCCTGGTGGGCACCTTCGGCTTTGCGCGATTGCCAGAGCTTGTGAATCCCAAGCAGGTGACGCTGGTCAGTCTGGCATTGGGGGCGGTGCTGGCCTTGCTGATCGGCCTCGTCTGGTTGCGACCGCACCCGGTCGCGCCGCTTCAGGAAGGGCGGCGCTTGATGGACTCGGTCGGTTGGGCCGGGATCCTGCCGCAGATGCTTGCCAGCCTTGGGGCTGTATTTGCGCTAGCGGGGGTCGGTGAGGTGGTGGGCCGATTGATAACCGGCGTGATCCCGGACGGTAGCCGCTTGGGCGCGGTCATCGCCTTTACGCTTGGCATGGCCTTGTTCACCATGGTGATGGGCAATGCCTTTGCCGCTTTCCCGGTGATGGCAGCGGCGATCGCGGTGCCGCTGCTGATCCACCAGTACGGGGGCGATCCGGCGGCCATTTGCGCCCTTGGCATGCTGGCCGGGTTCAGCGGCACGCTGATGACCCCGATGGCGGCCAACTTCAACATTGTCCCCGCCGCGCTGCTTGGGCTGAATGACCGGAACGGGGTAGTCCGGGCCCAGATCGGCACTGCCCTGCCGCTGCTGGCGATCAACACGCTCCTGATCTGGTGGTTTGCCTTCTGATGACGATCCTGACAGCCAATCATGCCGCGCGCTTCATGGCGCTTACGCTGGGGCACCTGACCCGCGAGTTTCCGCACAAGCTGGACCACGTCATGGATGGGCCAGACGATGCTCGCACCCCGCGTGCACTGCACCCGATCTTTTTCGGCAGCTTTGATTGGCATTCCTGCCTGCATGGCTGGTGGCAGGTGCTGCGGCTGGCGCGGCTCTATCCGGACTTGCCCGAAACGGCGCAGGTTTACGAACTGGCGGACAAGATGCTGACCGCCGCAAATTTCGCGGTCGAAACAGCTTACCTTGCCCGCCCATCCTCGCGGGGGTTTGAACGCCCCTATGGTTGGGCCTGGGCGCTTGCCCTCCACGGCGAAATGGCGCTGCACAAAAAGCCTTGGGCTGACCACGCCGATGCCTTTGCAAGTGCCTTCGCCGCGCGCTTTCATCAATTTCTGCCGATCCAGACTTATCCGATCCGGGTGGGAACGCATTATTCGTCGGCCTTTGCTTTGACCCTCGCGCGCGATTGGGCCTCCGGACATGATCCCGCGCTGGTCGGGTTGATAGACTCGCGCGCACATGACTGGTTTGGCCAGGATCGCGATTGCCAGGCGTGGGAGCCGGGCGGGGATGAATTTCTCTCCTCCGCGCTGACCGAGGCTCTGCTGATGAGCCGGGTGCTGGGGGGCGATTTCGCCTCGTGGTTCGATCAGTTTCTGCCTGCTGCCGCTTCGCGCCAACCTGCCACGCTGTTCACGCCGGCCGTTGTGTCGGACCGAAGCGATGGCAAGATCGCCCACCTCGATGGCCTGAATCTCAGCCGTGCCTGGTGCTGGCGCGTGGTCGCGGCTGCCCTGCCCAATGGGCATCCGGTGCGCGAACCCGCCCTGGCCACGGCGCAGAGCCATCTTGATGCCGCCTTGCCGCACCTGGGTGATGATTACATGGGAGAACACTGGCTCGCGACCTTCGCCCTGCTGGCGCTGGAGCAGACTTAGCGCTGGCATCGCGGGACCTTGCTGCATAGGATCGCCCGAAACAAAAGCGGGAGCGCGCGATGGGGCAGTTCTGGGGGGCCTTTGCGGGACAGGTGACGATGGCCCTGGCGCTGCTGGCGGTGATCGGGTTTCTCACCTGGCGCACGACCACCCGGGCGATGCATCCGGCCCATGATGGCTCGGCCAAGGATGTCTATTTGGCCAGTGGCGGGCTCAAATGGCTCTACGTCGCCGGCGCGATAACACTGACCAACCTGTCGACCGAACAGCTGGTGGGCATGAACGGCAACCAGATGCTCTTGCTGGCCTGGTGGGAACTGGCCGGTTTTGTCGGACTGATGATCCTCGCCTTCGTATTCGTGCCGGTCTATTACCGCACAGGCTGCACTACGGTGACCGAACTGCTGGAGCAGCGTTATGATGGCGGTTCGATCCGCACGCTGATTTCGGCCCTGTTCCTGATCGGGAATATCCTTATTTACCTGCCGGCGGCGCTCTATTCCGGATCGCTGTTCCTGAAATCGATGTTCGGGGTCGACTGGCCGCTGTGGTACTTCGCCGTACCGATGGCCATCGTGGCGGCGATCTACACGATCACGGGTGGCCTGCGGGCGGTGGCGGTAATGGACACCTATTCGGGGATCGGCGTTCTGGCGATCGCACTCTTGGTGGTGGTGTTGGCCTGCCAGGCAATCGGCTGGGACTTTTCCGGCATTCCCCATGAACGGCTGACGATGGTGGGAGACACGGCTTCGCCCATTCCGTTCCATACCCTGTTCACCGGCATGCTGTTCATTCAGATCTTTTATTGGTCGACAAACCAAAACATCACCCAGAAAGCGATGACCGCACCGACCGTGCGTGAAGCCCAGAAGGGCGTGCTGGCGGCTGCCGCCGTGCGGATCATGATCATCCCGGCAATCGTCGTTATCCCGGGCGTGGTGGGCTACAAGCTGTTCGGCGATGTCGATGACGCTGCCTATGGCCAGGTGGTGGCCGCGGTCTTGCCGCAATGGCTTTCGGGCGCTTTCGCGGCGATGATGGCGGCGGCCGTGATCGCCCACACCGCGGCAATCTTGAACAGCTCGGTCGCGCTCTATGCGGTGGACTTCCACACCAGGTTCATCCGGCCGGTCAGCAACCACTGGAAACTCGCCAGCACGGTCTCGGTGGTATTGACGATCACCTCGATCCTGATGGTTCCGGCTTATGAAAATGCCAAGTCAATCATCAATCTGCTGCAACAATTGAATGGGCTGTCGTCGATGCCGATCCTTTCGGCCTTCATCGTCGCTTTGCTGTTCCGGGGCGTGGCGGCCCGGTCGGCAATCGCCGGGGTCGTTTGGGGCGTCGCGCTTTACGGGTTGTACTCATTCGTGTGGCAGCCGGCTGAGGTGATTGGCCTGCACTACATCGATTTCATGGTGGTTACCCTGGCCACCTCGGTCCTGTTCGCGCTGGGCTTCAACCGGGTCGTGCTGGGCCGCCGTGCCACCTTCACCGGCTGGCGCGGGGTGACGGGCAGGGCGACCTAGTCTTCCAGCACGGTTACCCCTGCTGGTGGCAGGCGCCGCCCACCGAGAATGATTGTCCCGGCAATAGAGTTTGGCAGTTCAAGTGTTTGCGTTGAATAGTTGAATGCAAATGTGCGATTGCCCGCCCGGCGCAAACGCAGGCCCTCAGGCAGGGGATGCAGGGCAAGACCCGCCTCGGCCGCAGCCCGACGCATGACCGCGTCGGCCAGGTCAGGCTCTGGCCATGCCGCAAGATAGCGCACCCGGCCCTGCTTCCA
>JBEGJL010000105.1:0-3257 GCA_041184605.1 Pseudomonadota bacterium | reverse complement strand
GCAATAGAGCACCTGCACCGCGAAGGCTTCGTTGAGCTCCCACAGGCCGATGTCGTCCATCTTGAGACTGAAGCGTTCAAGCAGCTTGGGGATCGCGAAGACCGGGCCGATGCCCATTTCGTCGGGCTCGGTACCGGCGACGGCCATGCCGACATAGCGGCCCAGCGGGGTCAGGCCACGCTTTTCGGCAACCTTGGCTTCCATCACGACGCAGGCCGACGAACCATCGGACAGCTGGCTGGCGTTGCCGGCGGTGATGGTGTGGCCTTCACCCATCACCGGCTTAAGGCTGGCGAGGCCTTCCAGCGTGGTGTCGGGACGGTTGCAGTCATCGCGGTCCGCGGTGACGTCCTTATAGGAGACTTCCTTGGTTTCCTTGTCGACCACCGCCATGGTCGCCTTGCAAGCAACGATTTCATCGTTGAACTTGCCGGCAGCCTGGGCCGCGGCAGTGCGCTGCTGCGACTGGAGCGAGTATTCGTCCTGCACTTCGCGGCTGATGTTGTAGCGCTTGGCAACGACTTCGGCCGTGCCGATCATCGGCATGTAGATGTGCGGGTGCATTTCCAGCAGCTCGCGGTCCGGCTCGACAAACATCTTGCCGCTGCCAACCACCTTGGAAATGCTTTCAACGCCGCCGGCAACGCAGATGTCCATGTTGTCGACCAGGATCTGCTTGGCTGCCGTGGCAATGCTCATCAGGCCCGACGAGCACTGACGGTCGATCGTCATGGCGGGGACCGTCACCGGCAGGCCGGCACGCAGCGCAGCCAGGCGGGCGACGTTGCCGCCGGTCGAACCCTGCTGGACCGCGGTGCCCATGATCACGTCATCGACTTCGGCGCCAGCAAGGCCGGCGCGCTCAACCGCCGCCTTGATCGAAAAGGCACCAAGCGTCGCGCCGGTGGTGTTGTTGAATGCGCCGCGCGCCGCCTTGGTCAGCGGGGTGCGGGCAGTGGAAACGATTACTGCATCACGTGACATGGGAAATTCCTTGTTAAACCGGTTGGTGTGACCTTCTGGGGAGGTTCAAATCACACGAAAAACAGCGTGATCCATTCGCAGATCAGGGCGGGCTTGTCCTCGCCTTCGATCTCGATGGTGATTTCGTTGGTCTGCTGCCACTGGCCCGGGCGCTTTTCGACCAGTTCCAGCAGCTTGGTGTGGGCGCGCACGCGCTTGCCGGCGCGGACCGGCGAGATGAAGCGTGTCTTGTTGCCGCCATAGTTGACGCCCATCTTGATCCCGTCGACGCGCGCCCCTTCGGTCATGGCACCCAGCACCGGCAACAGCGACAGGGTCAGGAAGCCATGCGCGATCGTCCCGCCGAACGGTGTGTGCTTGGCCTTTTCCTCATCGATGTGGATGAACTGGTGGTCACCGGTGGCATCGGCGAACATGTTGATGCGTTCCTGGGTCACGTGGAACCAGTCCGAAACGCCGATCACTTCGCCAGTCTTGGCTGCGAGTTCCTGCGGGGTCATTGCGCCTCTCCTGTGGCTGGAAAGGCATCTTCATGGCCCAACCGCGGCCCTTGCGCAACGCACCTGCGCCTGCCGCTACGGCAAGGCAGGCCACGGGTGCGGCTCTGCCTTGCGAATCACCCGGTTGGCAACGATTCAGGCTGGACCGATCCGCAACTGGCTCGTGCCCAGGTGGATCGGCCGCGGTGCGGGCGCGTCGATCCGACGACAATAGGACCACAGCCCGCATTGCAGGCCGATGATCATGAACATCACCGGCTGGTAAGCGATGCCAACGAATACTGCCCCCAGGAAATAGACCAGCTGCGACAGCTGGAGCGCCGTGGCCAGCGGCGCGACCCAGGCCTCGTGCGGGCCGGTCCGGCCTTTCCAGCGTCGGCTCAGGCGCTCCATCTGCCAGGTGCCCAGCAGCTGGATCCACGCCCACAGCAGCAGTCCCGCATAGCCCTGTTCGCCCAGCATTTCGAAATAGGCCGAATGATAGGCCCGGCTCTGGTCGACGTGGAGGGTCGTCTTCAGCGTCACATTGTTGCCGGATCCTTCCGCCACCACCGTGGGGATAAGCAGCTTGTTGCTGCGATAGGCATCGAACCCGCCGCCGAACGGATGGTCCTTCACATAGTCCAGCGTCCACATCCACACCGCCACCCGGGTTGAGGCCGACTGATCGGACTTGTGGTTCTCGATCGTGCTCATCCGCTCGGTAAAGCTCTGCGGCAGGAACGGCACGGCCGCGGCGGCGATCAAGCCTGCCATGCTTAGGTAGAGGAAGCGCCGCTTCACAGAACGCAGCGACAGCACGGCAAGCAGGCCGATGCAGAGCAGGCCAGTCCGCGCCTGGGTGCCGACCGGGATCAGCAGCGCAGCAAAGGTCAGGGCCACGCAAAAGAGCGTCACCAGCGGCCCGCGCGGAAACAGCGTGGTAAAGCGGGCCGTCCACCAGATCAGCGGAATGATGGCGATGGCGATCGTCGACAGGATCGAACCTTCATAGATGCCGGTGTTGTTGGATACGAAGGTCTGCAGCTCGCCATAGCCGCCGCCGCCAGCCGCAGTCTTGATCCCCCCACTGATCACGATCGCGCCGACCGACAGCACGATCACCGTTACCACCGCTTCAAACCGCAGGCGGGTGCGCAGGGTCAGCGGCAGGAAGATCGCGAACAACAGCGCCTTCCAGACCCAGTCCCACTTCAGCGCCGCCTGGATCGGGAAATCGGCAATGGTGGTCGTAATCCCGCAGTAGGCCAGCAGCAGCACGATCAGGAACTGGCGCAGGGTAAAGCGCATGTCCTGCTTGTTATCCAGCGCCAGCCACCCCCCGAAAGCGAGGATGAACGCGATCAGCGAGATCGGCAGCGAGGCGAGCAGAAACCAGCTGATCTTCTGCGGGCTGACGATATCGATGTAGAGATAGCCCAGCACCCACAGGAACGGCCTGCGCAGGCCCAGCACCAGCAAGCCCAGCGTGAAGGCGGTTATGCCAAGATCAAGCACGGATCCGCAGTCCCGGTTTGGCCGGCTTGGGCGCTTGTTGCTGCTCGGGTTCCGGCGGGGGCGGATCCTGATCAAGATCGGCACGTCCCATCAGCTGCCAGGCAGCCAGGAACAGCAGCCCGTGGGACAGGGACAGGGCAAGGAAATCGACCATCGCCGCAGGCACTTAGCAGGGCCGAGTTGACGCGGCGTTAAGCCTTGTTCGCCTAGAACTATCGGCCATGACCCGCGTGCTCCACGTCCTGGACCATTCGTTGCCGCTGCACAGCGGCTATA
>JBEGJL010000104.1:0-3710 GCA_041184605.1 Pseudomonadota bacterium | reverse complement strand
TCGCTCGGCCTCGCTGCAACTGTGCATGCTGCCGATGCGCCAATCGCTGCCAAACCGGTAAAATTCGATGTCGTGATCAAGGGTGGTACAATCTACCCGGGCGATGCGGCGCCGTTTCGGGGCGATGTGGCCATATCCGGCGACCGAATTGTCTACGTTGGCCCAAATGCGAGAGGCCGCGCCGCCAAGGTGATTGATGCCCAAGGCCTGATCGTCGCACCTGGGTTCATTGACCCACACACGCACGCGGGGGATGCGCTCGCATCATCGGACCCGGCTGCACGCCTGGTTCTGCCATTTCTAACCCAAGGGGTTACAACCGCATTCATCGGCGTCGATGGCGGTGGCAGCGCTGAAATCGCAAAGACCCTTGGCATCGGCAGCGCAGCCGGTGCGAAACGCGACCAGGGCATCAATTTTGCGAGCTATGTGGGCTTTGGCGCGATCCGCTCCGCCGTAATCGGAAATGCCAATCGCGCTCCGACTAGCGCCGAACTGGAACAGATGAAGAGGCTGGTTGGAAAGGCGATGTGCGAAGGCGCACTGGGTCTCTCGACCGGACTGTTTTATGCTCCGCAAAGCTTCGCTAAGCGGGATGAGGTGGTTGCGCTTGCCAGCGTCGCCGCACGCAATGGCGGCATTTACGACAGCCACATCCGCGATGAGGCGAGCTATTCCATCGGGCTTTTGGGTGCCGTGGATGAAACCCTGGCAATCGGACGAGAGGCCGACATTCCCGTCCACTTTGCGCACATCAAGGCGTTGGGGGTCGATGTCGCGGGACTGGCACCCGCTGTCATTGCCAAAATCGAGGCGGCGCAAGCCGCGGGTCAGACGGTCACTGCCGATCAATATCCCTGGTCTGCATCTGGCACCCGCCTGTCGGCCGCTCTGATGCCGCGGTGGGCCCAGGATGGTGGACGCGAAGCAATGCTGGAGCGCATCAATGATCCCGTGACGATGGACAAGTTGCGCCCGGAAATCGTCGACAACCTCCGCCGCCGAGGCGGAGCCTCTGCAATCCTGATCACGTCGGGACCACCCCGCTTTTCGGGAAAGACCCTTCAGACAATCGCCAGAGAACTGAACATTGATCCTGTCGATGCGGCAATGGCCGTTTTGCGCCAGGACGAAGTCGGGATCGCCTCGTTCAATCAAAACGAAAACGATATCGCAGCATTCATGCGCCGCCCATGGGTCGTGACCAGCTCTGACGCGTCAGAGGGCCATCCGCGCTACTACGCTTCGTTCGCCCGCAAATACGCCATTTATGTGCAGCAACGAAAAGTGATCGACCTGCGCACGTTCATAGCTGCGAGCACTATCCGGACAGCCCGAATGTTTGGGCTTGATGGTCGTGGCGAATTGAAAGCAGGCGCATTCGCCGATGTGATCGCATTCGATCCTGCGCGCTTCGCCCCCCGCGCCGATTACGCCCATCCGGCCCTGTTCTCAGATGGCATGAAGCTGGTCATCGTCAACGGCCAGTTTGCGATTGAAAACGCATCACCCACAGGTGAGGCGGCCGGTCGACCGCTGCCTCGGACACCAAAGTTAGCAAGTTGTCCGGTCCCCTGATGTTGGCAAACGGCGCGCCATGCAGAATGAAGAGAAGAACTGGATCATCAGGCTGACTAACTAATCCTGTTTGCCAGTACGCGATCTGTTGGTGTCGAACCTCTGATACACGCGCTAAGATACTCGTCCCTCGAAAATCACATGCTCGACGGTGATCTTACGCAAGGCGGCTGCACCCGCCTTGAATGGATCCTGATCCAATACCGCGAAGTCAGCCATTTTCCCCGGCGCGATCGAACCCACCAGGTGATCCATGCCAATCACTTGCGCAGCTTCGATGGTGATCGCCCGCAGCGCTTTGGCAAGAGTCAACCGCTCGTCCGGCGCCTTGAGATTGCCGTTCAAGGTCAGGCGATTGGCGGCGATCCAAGCTAGATAGAATGGATCAATCGGCGCCATGTTAAAATCGCTATGCAAACCCAGCGGCACACCCTTGGCCTCCAGTGATCCAAGCCGGTTCATCACGGCGGCGCGGTCGGCGCCAAGACCGTGGGCGGCATAAGCATCACCCAATACCCGGATGTAGTTTGGCTGCGCCGAAACCATCAGACCCATGCCGGCAATCCGCCGGTTTTGTGCCTCGGTCGAATAACCAAGGTGTTCAAGCGTAATGGCTTGGTCGCGGCGCGGAGGCAGCGCGGCAAGCCCATCCAGCACCACGTCCAGCCCTTCATCGCCGTTGACGTGGATGTGGAAACTGAAGCCTGCGTTCCAAAACCGGCGGAACTGGGCATTGAGGTCAGCAGGTTCGGTTAGCCATTTGCCGACATGGCCATCGGTATATCCCGGCGGCCCCATCTGCATATTCTGGGCGAAGAATGCCCCATCAGCAAAAAGTTTGATCCGCCGATCAACGCGCACGTGGGCCGAGGCATATTTGCTGCGCATGGCTTCAAGCCATTGCCCGGGATCGGCATCGGCCGGCAATTGTCCGGCAATCGGCATCAACATGGCCCGGCTGGCGCCACCCGGACGCTCAAAGGCAGCACGGATCATCGCAGCTTCCGCATCAAAGCCGGCGAACACACCGGTGGCCATATCAGATACGCTCGTGACGCCCTTCGTAGCCATCATTTGCTGCATCAAAGCGATCCCGCGGCGGATGCGTTCCGGCGCAAAGATCACTGGGCGCAGTTTGGCCAGACCGACCGCCAGGGCCGTTTCCGAAAAGATCCCGCGATCCAGATCCCCATGAGCGGGGTCTGCCTTAGCGGCTGCCAGGGCAGCGGCGAAGGCTTCGCTTTGTTCAAGGCCCCATGCCTTGAGCGCCGCAGTGTTGACGAATATCTCGTGGAAGCTCCGCTGCCATACCACCACAGGTCGATCGGGGGCCAGCTGATCGAGTTCCTTGCGGTCGAGTGGCCCATGGAACAGCTCATGATAGCCCCAGCAAATGAATTGCCTTTCATTCGATTGGGACAAGAGCTCGGCAAAGCGGCTTCGCCATGCCTGCGGCGTTCGCGCCCCGGGGAAGCTGCCAGTAGGCAATTCCCAATCGTCGGGCGCAATAAATGGCAGGTTGAGCATGACCGCAGCCTGCATGGGGTGCACGTGCGGATCGATCAGCCCCGGCATCAGCACTTTGTCCGCGAAGTGACGGTCAATCGTAACCGTGCGCCCTGCCGTCCACGGCTCTAATGCCGCCAAGCTATCGCCAAGCCCGAGAATGATACCATCAGCAATGGCCACAAACCGTGCCGTTGGCAGCGATGGCTCCATTGTAATGATCTGCCGCGCTTCATAGATCGTGACGGCAGGAGGTGTTGCAGCTTTGGCCAAGTTTGGGCCAAGCACCGCGCCAGCGGACAAGAGCTGCAGCGATCTTCGCCGTGAAATCATCCCAACCCCCACATCCCGCTGATTGGAACCTACGCGCAAGCTTGACTGTGTCAAACAGGAGACTTGGTTAATGTGGCATTCGTCAGTGACGAGCACAGTCCAACCAACCCGCTACGGCCCGCCTTCATCCGGCAAGGGTACAACTCGCTAAGTTATCCGGGATGTTGTGCACTTGGCGCACCCGACAGGATTCGAACCTGTGACCTCTGCCTTCGGAGGGCAGCGCTCTATCCAGCTGAGCTACGGGTGCCGAAGCAGGGCGAGCGGTTAGCAGCACGGGGGCGCTTGCGCCA
>JBEGJL010000103.1:0-5581 GCA_041184605.1 Pseudomonadota bacterium | reverse complement strand
GTGCATCGACGGCGGCTTTGAGGTCATTCACTGAATCGAAATGGGCAGGCATCGACGATGCCGTTGGTGAATGTGGCGCGCCGGCATGACCGCTATCGGCCCCAACCATCGGCGTCGGCTTCCACGGGCTGTCGAAGGGATCGAACACAATATGGGCGATCGGGCTGCCCCAATCGTCCCAGCGATAGACCGCACGCTCCACCACATTGCGCAGTTCGCGGACATTGCCAGGCCATTGATAGTCTTCCAGCTGGCGCATGGCCGCCTCGGAAAAGCCTGGCCAATCCTCCCAGCGCAGCTCGCTGGCCATCCGGCGGCCGAAGTATTCGGCCAGGACGCGGATATCCCCCTCGCGGACGCGCAAGGGAGGTAGCGTAATCACCTCGAAGCTCAGTCGGTCGAGCAGGTCAGAGCGGAACCTGCCCTGCTCCGCCAGCCGCGGCAGGTCCTCGTTGGTGGCAGCGACAATGCGGACATCGACCCGGATCGGCTTGGACGCACCGATCCGCGTCACCTCACCATATTCAACCGCGCGAAGCAGGCGTTCCTGTGCGCCCATCGAAAGGGTGGCCAATTCGTCGAGGAACAGCGTGCCCTGATCAGCTTCCTCAAACCGCCCGGCCCGCGCCTTGGTCGCGCCGGTGAAGGCGCCAGCCTCATGACCGAACAGCTCCGCCTCGATCAGGGTTTCCGGCAGCGCCGCGCAGTTCAGCGTGACGAGCGGTTCAGCCCAGCGTTTGCTCAACTGATGCAGGCGCTCGGCAATCAGTTCCTTGCCCGTACCCCGCTCGCCAATAACCAGCACCGGCCGACGCAGCGGCGCGGCGCGGCTGGTACGCTCGACCGCATCGAGGAAGGCCCCGGACTGGCCAATGAACTGAACGTCCCGCTCCATTCCCAACACATAGCGAAATTTCCCAACATCACGCAATATTCACGGCAAGTCGTTCGTCGAATTATCGAAAATGCCGTAGGTTTCTGCGCAAATCTCGAATTGGCACGGCCTTTGCTCAACAGGTCACAACACCAACGAAGGATCACAGCAATGTTCGGCAAGCCCCTCTCCCAGCGCTCGAAGCTCGACAAGGCGATTGTCGCCTCGGTCGCGGCGATGCTGGCGATGAACGTGTTCGTCCTGGCCCAGCAGCTGGATCGCGCACCGGTGCTGGCCTCTGCCGATCAGGCGAATGCAACGCAGCAGGCCTGATCCGGTGAACGATCCACTTTCCCCCCTTGGGCCGGAAGCTTCCGATCCCCCCGCCGGCGGCGACCAGTCCCCCCGCCGCGAAGCTCCGGCCCAGACCCTTTCGGGCACAACGCAGCGCACCTCCCGCTTCGACAGCGAAGTGGAACGCCTGCGTCGCTCTCCCACCCCAACTGCATCTTCCTCTTCTTCGATCGGAGTCCCCTGGATGGGCATTTTCAGCCGCACCCGCGATATCATCGCCGCCAATTTCACTGACCTGCTCGACAAGGCGGACGATCCCGAAAAGATGATCCGGATGATCATCTTCGAGATGGAGGAAACTCTGGTCGAAGTCCGCGCCAGCGCGGCCCGCACGATCGCCGACCAGAAGGAAATGCACCGGCACACCGTTAAGCTTGACCGGCTTCAGGCCGACTGGGCGGAAAAAGCCCAGCTGGCCCTGTCCAAGGACCGCGAGGATCTGGCCCGCGCCGCGCTGATGGAAAAGAAGAAGGCGGGCGACATGGCCGAGCAGCTCAAGGCCGAGATCGCCGTGCTGGATGATGCGCTGCGGGCCTATGAGCTGGACATCGAGAAGCTGCAGAACCGCCTGCGCGAAGCCCGCAGCCGCCAGACCGCAATCGCGGCGCGCCTTGAAAGCGCCGAGAACCGCGTCAAGCTGCGCACCCTGCTGGCGAGCGAGCGGGTTGACGAGGCAATGGCCCGGTTCGACCAGCTGGAACGCCGGGTCGACTATGCCGAAGGCCGCGCCGATGCGCTGGGCCTGGCCGACGGGACGAGCAAGCCCAGTCTGGCTGATGAAATCGCCGCCCTCGCCGGTCAGGACAAGATCGACGAGGAACTCGAAGCCATGAAGCGGGCTCTGTCGGGCAACGCTGACGACAGCAAGGAGGCCTGAGCCATGGAAAACCTGATCCCGCTGGTTGCGATCCTCGCGATCTTCGTCGGCCTCCCCTGGATCATCCTGCACTATGTCACTCGCTGGAAGACCGCCGCGACGCTGACCACCGATGACGAGGCCATGCTGGAAGAACTCTACAGCCTGGCCCGCCGGTTGCAGGACCGGGTTGAAACGGTGGAACGCCTGGTTGCCGCCGATCACCCTGAATTTCAGCCGCAGCGCCTCGCCAACGAGCGCGAATTCGACAGCCAGCGCGATTTTGACCGCATGATTGCCAGCAAGGGGAGGGTCGGCCAGTGAACACGCCGCGCACCAAATTCTATCGCGACAAGATCAATGGCAAGTTCATGGGCGTCTGCGCCGGGATCGCCGATTACACTGGGGTCGACGTGCTGTGGGTCCGCCTTGGCACGATCATCCTGACCCTGATGGGGGTTGGGTTCATCCCGCTGATCTACCTCGGCCTTGGCTTTTTCGCTGATCGCAAGCCGCAGCACCTCTATTACAGCGACCGGCAGGAGCAAAAGTTCTGGCAGGGTGTGCGTCAGTCACCCACCCGCACGGCCCGCGAAGTGCGCGCCCAGTTCCGCGAACTGGACCGCCGCCTGGCCGATATCGAGTTGCACTATGTCTCGTCCAACCCGCGTCTGTCCGAAGAAATCGAACGGCTGCGCTGAATCTGGACAGTAGAGGGGAATTTCCGATGGCTGAACTTGCAATCCTGGTCCCGCTGGCACCGTTCCTGATGGTCGCCTTCATTGTCTGGACCAAGCACCAGTCGAAGATGGCCGAGCTGAACGCCCAGGCCACTGCCGAAAAGGCCGCGCAATACGCGGCCAGTAACACCGATCTGGAGGAGCGCGTTCGCGTCCTTGAACGGATCGTGACCGATAAGGGCTATGACGTTGCCAGCCAGATCGAAGCGCTGCGCGATGCCCGCAAGGTTGAGGCACTGCTGGATGACCGACAGAAAGACGTTCATCCATGAACATCGACGGGCAAACCTTCATCGTCCTGATCGTAGCGCTCTCGACCGGGGGGTGGCTGATCAATAACTGGATCCGCGCCAAGCACGGTTATCCGATGGAAGACGAATGGGGCGGAAAGTCCCCCCGCATCGAAGCCTCGGCCAGCGACGCTCTCAAGGCTGAAAACGCCGAACTGCGCGAGCAGCTGGCGCACTTTGCCGACCGGGTGAAGGTGCTGGAGCGGATCGTCACCGACAAAAGTGTCACCGTCGCCGCCCAGATCGAAGCGCTGCGCGATGAAAAGATAGCAGAGGATCGCAAATGAAACCTGAAATCCTGGCCATCTTGCCGATGATTGCTCCGATTGTTGCTATTGTCACAACGATAGGTGTGGCAGGCTGGTTGATCGACACCCGCATGCGGATCAAGAACGGATACCCGCTCAACGGCTCATGGGGCCAAAAGCTTTACCCCCAATCATCCAGCGAAGATCGCGAACGGATCAAGCTGCTCAGCCAGGAAAATGCCCAGCTGCGGGCCGAACTAGGCTCGATCAAGGACCGGCTCGCCAATGTTGAGCGGATCGTCACCGACAGCGGATATGGCCTGACCAGCCAGATCGAGGCTCTGCGCCAGTTGCCCGATGGCGCGAAGAACTGAGGGAGAACCGCCATGTTCACCGAAAACCTGATGATTGCCTTTAGCATGCTGGCGGCCACGGCCATCATAACCGCCGCAACGCTGAAGGGTTGGCAAGGCTGGCTCAACCTCAAGATGCGCGAGTTGGACAATCAAAGCGTCGGACCTGAGCCTGGCAATCCGACCGGCATGGCCCGCATTGAGATGGCCGATTTGAAAGAGCGCATCCGCAAGCTGGAAGCGATCGCCGCCGGAGTTGACCTGTGAGCGAGGTGCGCGGCCAGGCGGCAAGGGCCGGCATCGGCCTTGGCAGTGCGATCGCAGTCGCGGTTTCGTGGAGCCTCAACAAGTCGCTATTCTGGGCGATCGTTCATGGGCTGTTGGGCTGGATCTATGTGATCTATTTTGCGCTGACACGGCCAGGCGGGATTTCCGGCTAATCGCCCCAGGCCGTCATCCCCGGGAAAGCGGGATGACGAAAGCAGAAGAAAGGCTGCCTTGCGCTACGCACCCCAGCCCCTAAATGCCCTTCCATGCGCAGTCTGACCGACATTCTCGATGAATATGAATTTCTAGAAGGCGATGAACGCTATCGCCTGTTGATCGAGCTCGGGCGTGAGCTTGAGCCGATGCCTGATGCGCTGAAGACCGATGCCACGCTGGTCCGCGGCTGTTCGGCCTCGGTCTGGGTCTATCCCACCCGCCTGGACGATGGCCGCCTGCATTTTCTGGCCGATAGCAATGCCGCGATCACCAAGGGGATCATCGCCCTGGTGTTGTCCGCCGTGCAGGACCAGCCGCCCGCCGCCGTTGCGGGCATGGACGTGGCCGCAGCGCTTGAACCATTCGATCTGCGCAACCAGTTGAGTTCGAACCGCACGCAAGGGGTGCCCAACATGATTGCGCTGATCCAGGACACTGCCAGCCGCTATACCGCCAACTGATGCTGGCGCGGCCGTTATACCTGGCTGGCGGGTTCATCGCGCTAGGTTTAGGCGCGATCGGCGTTGCCCTGCCAATCATGCCGACGGTGCCGTTCCTGTTGCTGGCTGCCTTCTGCTTTGCGCGCAGCCATCCCGAATGGGCCCAGCGGCTCTATGATCACCCCACCTATGGCCCGGGCCTGCGGGATTGGCGCGATCGTCGGGCGATTAGCCGCAAGGCGAAGCTTTCGGCCGTGATCGCCATGGCAATCGGCGCGGTGTTTACCTGGTTCACAGTCGGCTTCCCCTGGGTCTGGGTGTCGCTGGCCATTCTGGTCATTGCCGGCAGCTGGATCTCAACACGGGCAGAGTGAGAGATAACCGATCTGGTTATTTTAACTGTAAATAATTGCCAAATCCGCCTAATCCGCCAATGCGTCGCGAACCACAGCAATCCCCGCCTCGCGCTGCGCTTTCAGTTCCTGCTTTAGACGGGCCGGATCGCGGGCAAATACGAAGCCAAAGCTGACCCCGCCCTCCTTGCCGATTGTCGCGTGATGCAGCTTGTGTGCCTGGACCAGCCGCTTGGCATAGCCGCGCTTGGGCACCCAGCGGAAATAGCGCTGGTGAACCAGCCCATCGTGCACCAACGTGTAGATGATCCCGTAAAACAGCACGCCCAGCCCGATCCAGGTCCCCGGCTCCCACGCGTTTGTTCCCATGATCGGCGGGCTGCCAAAGGCGAACATCGAAATCGACAGGGCCGCGCCGACAATCGCATAGAGATCATTCTTCTCCACCACCTTGTCGTGCGGCTCATGATGGTCACGGTGCCAGCCCCAGCCCCAGCCGTGCATGATGTACTTGTGGCTGGCCCAGGCCACCCATTCCATGGCGAAGACCGTGGCGATGACAATCAGCGTGGCGGCGAGCGGGCTCATGC
>JBEGJL010000102.1:0-2676 GCA_041184605.1 Pseudomonadota bacterium | reverse complement strand
CCTCGACCAGAACGGCCGGTCCCTGGGCCTGAGCCAGACTGTTAGTAGCGACCTTTAGCTGAGCGCAGCTGAGCCATGGGTGCCCCTGACCATAGGTATTGGCCATGGTCACGCTCATCTTGTCGAGCGCGCGGGCCGCATTGGCCGTTCCGACCCGCCCGGCCAGCTGGTCCTGCAGTTCGCGGCTGGCGGCATTCAGTTCGGCAATGTGGTTGGTGGTGAAGCGTCCGTAATCCGCCTGGAAATTGTCGGCGGTGTTGCGGCAGCGCAGCCCCGTGACCATCAGCATTATATCCAGCCGACGCAGCTTCTCGGCATTCTCGATCGAACCGGCGGTCGCTGGCGCGCCAGCCAGCATGCCCACCAGGGCAGCAGCCCCTGCTATACGATTTGCGATCCCCATATGCAGTCTCCCGGCGGGACCATGTTCCCGCACTTTCAGACTGCACCGGCTAATTTACCGCTTCTTAAAACGGCGGGGTAAAGCGGAATTAACGATAGCAAGCGTTGCCGTGCCCGGTTCTTGACCTATATCAGGACAACAGATTCCCCCTCTTCCAGACAGGAGAAGACAGATGACGATTGCTGTTGGCGACAAGCTGCCTGACGTAAAGCTGGTCAAGGCCACCGAAAACGGCCCCGAAGCGGTGCAGAGCGCCGATTATTTCAAGGGCAAGCGCGTTGCGCTGTTCTCCGTTCCGGGTGCCTTCACCCCGACCTGCTCGGCCAAGCACCTGCCGGGTTATGTTGACAAGGCCGCCGAGCTTAAGGCCAAGGGCATCGACGAGATCGCCTGCACTGCCGTCAATGATCCCTTCGTGATGGGCGCCTGGGGCAAGGCCTCGGGTTCGCAGGATGTGGCCATGCTGGCCGATGGCAATGGCGATTTCGCGAAGGCCGTGGGCCTGACCATGGACGGTTCGGGCTTTGGCCTGGGTCTGCGCGGCCAGCGCTTTTCGATGGTGGTCAACGATGGCGTAGTCGAACAGCTCCACGTCGAAGCCCCGGGCGAGTTCAAGGTGAGCTCGGCCGAACACCTGATCGAAAACCTCTAAATCGATGGATTGGGGGCAGCTGGCGATCAAGGCGCTGCTATCCGGCGCGCTGATTGCCGCTGCTTCCGAACTGGCCCGCCGCAGCCCCGGCTGGGGCGGGCTGATCGTCAGCCTACCGCTGGTTTCGACCCTGGCGATGATCTGGCTGTGGCGCGATACCGGCGATAGCGCCCGGATCGCCGACTTTGCCCTCTCCTCCACACTTTACGTGCTGGCCTCGCTGCCGGCCTTCGTCGTGATCGCCACCGCCTTGCGCCGCGGGATTGCGTTCCCGCTGGCACTGGCTGCCTTCATCGTTACCGGTTGGCTCGGTTATTGGTTGATGCAACTGGCCGGCCGCCGCTGGGGCTGGCCGGTCTGATCACCCGGGCAGCGCGTAAGTTACTACTGCTTGCCCGACGATATTGGCTGGGTCATCCTGCCACAGCCGGCAATCGACCGTCGCCAGGCGTTTGCCCAGTTTGAGCAGGGTGGCATCGCACCACACCGTCTGCTGCTGCACCGCCCGCAGGAAACTCATGTTGAGATTGCTGGTCACCGCCATGGCGACCGGGCCGATATGGGCCAGGATCACCGCATAGGCCGCGCGATCGACCAGCCCCATCTGGGTCGGACCGGACACGATCCCGCCAGGCCGCAGGTTGCTGTCATCCGGCTCCAGCGCCAGCCGGACAAAGCCCGGCTCGATCCGATCAATCCGCCCCAGCCGATCGTGATCGCCCACCGGAAAGGCCTTGACGAAAAAGGCAGCCAGCTCGTCAATTGTCATTACCGGCGCCATCAAGCCTCCCCCGTTTGCCGATCCCTCTTAGAGTGACAGGCACCCCGGCGGCAACGGCCAAGCCGCCCGTCGGCACCGGTTGACGGTTGGCGGAAGGGCGGCTGGCAACCTCTTGCAGCACGGCCTCGCTCGCGCCATCACGGCACCGGGTCAATCCAATTGGGGGATCAATTTACCATGCGCCTAGCCGCCAGCCTGTTGCTGCTCGCCTCCAGCGCCCTTGCGCTGTCCACGCCGACGATAGGGCAGGAAAAGAAGCCTGACAACGCCAAGTCCCACAAGGACGCGATGATCGCCGAGGTCGAACAGGCCTGGGTCAAGCCGCCGGTTGAAGAAGCCAGCGCTGTCAGCAAGGGCACGGCCACCGTGCGCGGGGCTAAGATTCCCTACACCGCCACCGCCGGCACGCTGACCATTCGCGATGATGATGGCAAGCCCACCGCCAGCCTGTTCTACACCGCCTATACCAAAGACGGCGGCGGCAATCGCCCCGTCAGCTTCTTTTACAATGGCGGCCCCGGTTCGCCGACCGTCTGGCTGCACATGGGCAGCTTTGCCCCGGTGCGGGTCCAGACCAGCGACCCGGTCTATGTCGCGCCTTCGCAATATGCCCTGCGCCCCAACCCGGACAGCCTGATCGACAAGACCGACCTGGTCTTCATCGACGCGATCGGCGCAGGCTGGTCGCGCCCGCTGGGTGACAAGACCGGCAAGGATTTCTGGGGCGTCGATCAGGATGCCGATGCCTTTGCCCGCGCGATCATGCGCTATGTGGCCAAGAACAACCGTTGGGCCAGCCCCAAGGTCCTGTTCGGTGAAAGCTATGGCACGCTGCGTTCC
>JBEGJL010000101.1:0-3889 GCA_041184605.1 Pseudomonadota bacterium | reverse complement strand
GGACAATGGCCGAGGTCAAAACCGACCCGAAGCTGCTTGAACTCCTGGAACGCGCTCGCGACCACAAGATGACGCCCGAAGAGATTGACGCGCAACGCCGGTCGTGGGTGCGCGGGAACGTCAAGAAGCGCGACGTGTTCACGAAATACGGGCCACAGGCCCGCGCCGTGCTCGATGCGCTGCTGGAAAAATATCGCGACGAGGGCGTGCTCAATCTCGACGACACCAACGTACTGAAGATCGAACCCTTCAGCGGAATGGGCAGCGTCGTTCAACTCATCAAGGCGTTCGGCGGCAAGGAGGGCTTCGAGAAAGCCGTCCATGAATTGCAGGACGCGCTCTATCAGGAAATCGCATAAGAAATGTCCGTCCGCACTCTCGTCAAATCCATCCAAGACATCATGCGCCAGGATTCCGGCGTCGATGGCGATGCGCAGCGCATCAGTCAGTTGTGCTGGATGTTCTTCCTCAAGATCATCGACGATCAGGATCAGGAGCTTGAACTCACCCGAAACGGCTATGTCTCGCCGATCCCGCTGAAGCTCCAGTGGCGCACTTGGGCAGCGGACCCGGAAGGCATCACGGGCGATGCGCTGCTCGCATTCGTCAACGGCCAGCTGTTCCCGGCGCTCAAGGGCCTGCAACTCACTGGCAAGCCCGGAGATCGGCGCAAGATCGTGCGCGACGTGTTCGAGGACGCCTATAATTATATGAAGTCCGGCCAGCTGATGCGGCAGGTGGTCAACAAGATCAACGGCGTCGATTTCAACACCCTGGCCGACCGTCAGCACTTCGGTGAGATTTACGAGCAGCTGCTCAACGATCTGCAATCGGCGGGCAACGCGGGGGAATATTACACCCCGCGCGCCGTCACGGCGTTCATGGTGGATCGGATCGATCCGAGGCCCGGCGAAACCCTGTTTGATCCCGCCTGCGGCACGGGCGGCTTTCTCACCTGCGCCATCCGGCACATGGAGAAGACCCACATCCGCACGCCCAAGCAGCGCGCGGCGATGCAGGCGGGCTTGCGCGCGGTGGAAAAGAAGCCGTTGCCGCACATACTCTGCGTCACGAACATGCTGCTGCATGGCATCGAGGATGCCGGTTTCGTGCGCCACGACAACACGCTGGCCCGCCCGCTCATTTCGTGGAGCAAGGACGAGCGCGTTGATATCGTCCTCACCAACCCGCCCTTCGGCGGCAAGGAGGAAGACGGCATCGAGAACAACTTCCCCACGTTCCGCACCAAGGAAACGGCCGATCTGTTCCTGGCACTGATCGTGCGGCTCCTGAAGGACGGAGGGCGGGCCGCCGTGGTTCTGCCGGATGGCACGCTGTTCGGCGAAGGCGTGAAGACGCGGCTGAAGGAACATCTGATGGAGGAATGCAACCTCCACACCATCGTCCGGCTGCCCAACTCGGTATTCAAGCCCTACGCCTCCATCGGCACGAACCTGCTGTTCTTCGAGAAGGGCACGCCGACGCGGGAAACATGGTTCTTCGAGCACCGCGTGCCCGAAGGCCAGAAAGCCTATTCCATGACGAAGCCGATCCGCTTCGAACACCTGCGACCGTGCATCGACTGGTGGGGCGGCAAGGAGCGCAAGGGCCGCGAGGAAGGCCCGCAAGCCTGGCGCGTGACCATCGAGGAGGTGAAGGCGCGTGGCTACAATCTCGATTTCAAGAACCCGCACGCGGTGGCGGACGACCATGGCGACCCGGAAACGCTGCTGGCCGACTTGGACGCTGCCGAGCGCGAGGTTTCCACCCTGCGGGACCAACTGAAGGCCATCCTTGCCGAGGCGCTCGCCCGATGAATGCCGAACGCCTGTTGCAGCATTATGAGCGGATCGCCGACGCGCCGGACGCGATTGCCCGCCTGCGCCGCTTCATTCTCGATCTTGCGGTGCGCGGCAAGCTTGTGCCGCAGGATTCGAAGGACGAACCGGCGTCGGAATTGCTGAAGCGGATCGCAAAGGAGAAGGCGCGGTTGGTGAAGGCGGGGGAGCTTCGCAAGCCGCGTGACCTTGAAGGTGGCAACGAACTCAACGAGCTTTTCCCGATCCCGGCCACATGGAAATGGGTGAGGCTTGATGCTGTCGGCGCGATCATCGGCGGTGGGACGCCATCGGCGGCCGATCCCGACAACTTCACTGATCCCGGCCAGGGCGTGCCATGGCTTACACCAGCCGATCTTGGTGGATATTCAGACCTCTACATCTCGCGAGGTTCCCGCGACTTATCGGAAAAGGGATCGCGTAGTTCATCGGCAACCGTTATGCCGAAGGGCACCGTGCTGTTCACCAGCCGGGCACCGATCGGCTATGTCGCCATTGCCGCCAATCCGGTTTCGACCAATCAGGGCTTCAAGTCGATCGTTCCCTATATCCCCGATTGTTCGCGGTTCATTGCAACCGCAATGAAGGCATTCGCAGCCGAGATCGACGCCAAAGCGTCGGGCACCACGTTCAAGGAAGTTTCCGGCAAGATCGTCGCGGCGGTGCCCTTTCCCCTCCCACCGCTCGCCGAACAACACCGCATCGTCGCCAAGGTCGATGAATTGATGGGCCTGTGCGACCGGCTGGAGGCGGCGCGGGCGGGCCGCGAGGCGGTGCGCGACCGGCTGGCAGCGGCGAGCCTTGCCCGCCTCAACGCGCCCGATTCCGAGACCTTTCAAGCCGACGCCCGCTTCGCCCTCGACGCGTTGCCCGCCCTCACCACGCGCCCCGACCAGATCAAGGCTTTGCGCCAGACGATCCTCAACCTCGCCGTGCGCGGCAAGCTCGTGCAGCAAGACCCGAACGACGAACCGGCGTCGGAACTGCTGAAGCGGATCGCGAGAAAGCGGGCAGCGCTACTGAAGGCCGGATACCCGAACCCGGAAGAAGCTCGCGCACAACTCAAGAAGTTGGCCGAGCAATTGGTGCCAGATGGCTTGGATGCGCTGCCATTTGGCTGGTCATGGGCAACCCTGTTGCAGTGTTCTGCGCTCGTTATCGACTGCAAGAACAAGACCGCACCGTACGCCAGTTCGGGGATTCGACTGATCCGAACCACGAATGTTCGCGACGGTCAGATGAACCTGAACGATCAGAAGTATGTCGATCAAAAGACGTATGAAGTCTGGAGCGCCCGTTGCACGCCTGAGCCGGGCGACATTCTCATCACGCGCGAGGCACCTATGGGTGAAGTGTGCCTCATTCCACCGGGCGAAACAATCTGCCTGGGACAACGCATGATGCTTGCGCGCTTGGTGCCCGAGACAATTGATCGCCACTTTATGATCTACTCGCTTCGCGATCCGAGATTGATGGATCGCGTTCAGGACAAGCCGATCGGCGCAACAGTGCAACACTTGCGAGTTGGCGGCGTGGAAACTTTGCTCGTTCCCCTCCCACCGCTCGCCGAGCAGCGCCGCATCGTCGCCAAGGTCGATGCCCTGATGGTGCTGTGCGACCGGCTGGAGGCGAGCCTCACCATCACCGCCGCGACCCGCCGCCGCCTGCTCGACGCGCTCCTGGCGGAAGCGCTGGCGCCGGCGGACATAGCTGAGATGGAGGCGGCGGAATGAATCCGCTGCTCAAGAACGCGGTGGGGCGGATCGCCCAATTGCGCAAGGAGCGGGATGCATTCCGGCGCGCGAACCCCTAAAAATGCTGAAGCCGCCCAAGCGAACCGGGGCGGCCTCGAATGCTCGTCCTACACATGGCAGGTGAGACGTTAGCATATATGAATTTTGCAGGGCCAAAAGTCAAGAAAATTCGAATCGGCTGAGAGCGCGATCCGGAAGCTCGAATCGGGAACGGCCCATGTAAAATGAGGTGTAAAATGCCACCCGTTTCCGGGAGCGCGAAAATTGCCTAAGTCATTGATATTTGGCGCTGGCTGG
>JBEGJL010000100.1:0-3225 GCA_041184605.1 Pseudomonadota bacterium | reverse complement strand
GGAGGATATCGCGCTGGAACGCGCGCTCCACGGCACCGAAGTGCCGGTCTATTCCTATGGCAAGCTGGTCGGCAGCCGGATCAAGCACACCGTTCGACAGGCTCAGGGCAATCGGGTCCTGCGCTGCCTCCGCTCACCCTGAGCTTGTCGAAGGGGCCCCCACCCGCTTCAACGCCCAGGGCCAGGTCACCGCCCGCGCCAACAGTATCGGCAATCCGCTCCAGGCCAACGAACTATCCCGCCTGAAAAAGAAGTGGCGCAAGGAATGGGAAGCCGAACGGCTGGCCGAAGACCAGGCCAGCGAAGCCGACACCTTTGCCGAGATCGACGCCCTGATCGACCAGATGCGCGAACGCACCCTCGCCGCGATGAGCGCCAAGACCCGGCAGCTGTATGAGGCCTATCTGGAATCGCAGCGGGAGGATGCTGAGGGTGGGGTGGAGTGAGGGGGCTTTGGCTTGAACATGCCTGACCCGTTCAAATCCGCAATTGACTGCCCAGTTCGACAACCCGATTTGCCGGGAGGCGATAATAGTCCATCGCTGATTCCGAAGCTTGAACCATCCAGGCGAATAACCTTTCCCGCCACAGCGCCATCCCAGCCACCTCCTTGGCCGCAATGAGTTTCTCACGCCCAAGGAAATAGCTGGTTCGCATCGGTTCCAAAGCAATTCCGAGACTTGAAGCACTCGCAAGATCACGCGGGATATCGACCTCGTCCATGAACCCGTAATGTAGCACGATCCTATGAAAGCCACACCCGACCTCGGCATGCTCGATCCGGTCACTCGGCTCAATTCGCGGCATTTCCGCAATCGCTACTGTCAACAGTATGACGTTCTCGTGCAGGACCTGGTTATGCTTGAGATTGTGAAGAAGCGCAGGTGGCACGCCATCTCTCGACGCTGAAAGGAACACCGAAGTCCCCTTGACCCGGTGAACCGAGCGCGCGGTGGATTGTACAAAAACGGCAAGTGGCAGCGCATCGGACTCAAGCTTGCTGCGCATGATCGCCCGGCCTCTGGCCCACGTTGTCAGCACTGTGAAGATCGCGCTCGCAAACAACAGTGGGACCCAGCCTCCGTCGGCCACCTTGGTCGCATTGGACAGGAAAAAGGCCGCATCAACTAACGCAAACAGAGTGATCGTTGCTGTCGCAAGCCAACGGTTCCAGCGCCACACGTTAAACAGCAGGAACGCTAGCATTGCCGTTGTAATCAGCATCGTTCCAACGACCGAGATTCCATAGGCTGAAGCAAGCTTGCCAGATTCACGGAACCCAAGCACCAGAAATAGTACCATAATCAGTAGTGCCCAGTTCACCGTGGGCATGTAAATCTGACCAGCAGCCTTCTCACTGGTGTGCAGAAACTTAAGTCGCGGCAGGAAGCCAAGTTGAATTGCCTGGTGCGTCGCTGAAAAGGCACCCGTGATAACTGCCTGGCTGGCAATAATCGTGGCGCAAGTGGCCAGGAGGATCAAAGGCAGTCGCGCCCATTCGGGCGCCATCAGAAAGAACGGATTTTCAACCGCAGCCGGGTTTTGCAGCAAGAGCGCACCCTGCCCCATGTAATTGAGCATCAAGCATGGGAACACCAGACCCAGCCAGCTCATTCCGATCGCTTTGCGTCCGAAGTGGCCCATGTCCGCGTAAAGCGTTTCTGCTCCCGTAATTGCCAAGAATACCGAACCTAGCGCCAGAAAAGCGAGCCGCTTGTCATGCTCAAAGAAGGCTATCGCCCAGCGCGGATCAAAGATTTCAAGAACTTTCGGATTTTGTAGGATGTTGACTATGCCCAATGCTGCCAGCACCAAAAAATAGACCAGCACAATCGGTCCAAAAAGGGCCCCGACCCGCGCCGTGCCCCGCGACTGGATCAAAAACAGCCCGATCAGGATCAGGAGAGCGATCGGCACGATCAACGGCTCCAGACCCGTCTCAACAATCGTCAGACCTTCCACTGCCGAAAGAACTGAAATCGCCGGCGTCAGCATGGCGTCGCCATAAAATAATGCCGCAGCCAGCACCCCCAGCACCAACAAGACCGACTTGGTCCGTGGGCCATCAATATGTCGCGACAGCAGTGCCAGTAGCGCGAATGAACCACCCTCTCCGCGATTGTCGGCACGCATGGCCACCAACACGTATTTAACCGTAACAATGAGCATCAACGACCAGAAGATCAGGCTCAGCACACCGAAAATATGCAGGGGATCCACTGCAAGGCGATGGGGGCCTATAAAGCTTTCCTTCATCGCATACAGAGGAGAGGTGCCGATATCGCCATAGACCACGCCAATGGCGCCCAACATCAAGACCGGCAGTCGATCTTGATGCGCGGACGAGGCTGACGATGCGTTGACGGCTTTTTGCAGCGTTTGAGGCTTGTTCATTCCTTTATTCTGCGTCCTGACGGCATAAAAATTCCATGTGGATTTCCGGTGTCGCTGCCGTAATTGCTCGACGCAATCACATTGAACGATCATCCTGCATCCATCATGATCCACGCGTCCCGGTCTCTCCAACGCCGCGACTCTGTCGCTCTCATTCTTGCCGAACATGCGGGTGCCCTGTTGCTCGTCGCAATGTCTACCGTGGCCGGATTGCTGGTTTCCGCACGATGGGGCAACTCACCCGTGGTCATGCTCTATCTCCCTGCCGTACTGGCAGCGGCTGTCTATGGCGGACTTTGGCCGGGCCTGTTTGCGGCAGTCACCTCAACACTGGCTTACAACTTCTATTTCACCGTCCCGCTCCACACCTTCGCCATTGATCAGGCCACTGATGTGGTCACCGTGATCGTGCTTTTTCTGGTGGCCGCGGTCAGTAGCCACTTGGCGGCTTTGGTGCGCAGGCAGGCCCAACTTGCGTCGGAGCACGCAACACGCAATGCCACGATTGCAGGCTTCGCCCGAAAGCTATTGTCATCCACCAGCCAAGAAGAAATCGCCAAGGTTAGCGCGAGCCAATTTGCCGAGCTCTTTGCTTGCCACGCGGTGGTCATCGGGCGCGAAGCCACAGACCTACTTGCTGCCGCCCCAAACGAAGCCACCTTGGGCCCGAGCGAATTGGCAGCGGCAACCTATACGCTTGAGGCTGGCCGCCGAGCGGGCAGAGGCGAAAAGCGCGGCAATCAGATCGATTGGCAGTTTCACCCGGTAATCTCGCAAGGCGCCGCCATCGCCGCAGTCGGACTTGCGCGTGAGGATGGCACGCCTCCAATC
>JBEGJL010000099.1:0-2678 GCA_041184605.1 Pseudomonadota bacterium | reverse complement strand
CCGATGTGCTGATCATCAAGGACATGTACCAGTTCAAGCCGGCGCGCCCCTTTGCGCCGGGCGGGGAACTGGCCGGGATCGTCGATGCCGTCGGGGACGGCGTGACCCAGTGGAAAGCCGGCGATCGCGTGATCGCGATGATGGGCAATGGCGGCCTGGCGACCGAGGTGCTGGCCGATGCCGCGCGCCTGTTCCCGCTGCCGGAAGGCGTCTCGTTTGAAACCGGAGCCTCGCTGCTGATGACCTATGGCACCAACATGCACGGCCTGCTGGATCGCGGGCACCTGAAGGCCGGGGATACCCTGCTGGTGCTAGGCGCGGCGGGCGGCGTTGGTCTTTCGGCGGTCGAACTGGGCAAGGCCTATGGCGCAAAGGTGATTGCCGCGGTCTCGACCGAGGAAAAGGCGCAAGTGGCGCGTGAACATGGCGCAGACGACGTGGTGATCTATCCCCGCGCGCCGTTTGACAAGGATCAGTCCAAGGCCCTGGCCGAAGCCTTCAAGGCGGCCTGCGGGCCCGAAGGCGCGAATGTGATCTACGACATCGTTGGCGGTGATTATTCCGAACCGGCATTGCGTTCGATCGCCTGGGAAGGCCGGTTCTGCGTGGTCGGCTTCCCGGCCGGGATCGCCAAGATGCCGCTTAACCTGACCCTGCTGAAAAGCTGCGATATCTGCGGCGTGTTCTGGGGCGCCTTCACGGCTCGCGACCCGAAGGCCAACGCCAAGCACATCGCTACGCTGTTCGACCTCCTCAAGGCCGGCAAGATCAACCCCCGCGTTTCCGCCACCTTCCCGTTGGAACGCGGCGGCGAAGCAATTGCCCTGCTGGAATCGCGTGCAGCAATCGGCAAGGTCGTGGTAACAATGGACTGAAGGCCGGCACAGCGGCCAGGATTGGGAGACGTGCGATGAAGACTGCCCGGATCATAGCCCTTGCCGCCCTTGCCACCACGGCCTTTGCCGTTCAGGCCCAGACCAAGCCCAAAGCTGCCAAGCCTGCTGCCATCGCCGCGCCAAGCCCTGAAGAGATTGTTTCCGCCCGCCAGGCCGCAATGGTCATGTCCGTCGGCGCAACCAGCGCGATGCGCTCCGCCGCGGCGAATGGCACCCCGGTCAAGAACCTGGCCTTCGTCGCCAGTGGCGTCGCCAAGTGGGGCGCAGCGCTGCCCGCCATGTTCGCCCCCAGCACCGCCAAGGTACAGAGCCGCGCCAAAGCCGAGATTTGGACCGACCAAGTCGGTTTTGCCGCCAAGGCAAAGGATTTCGCGGACGCCACCGCAGCCCTCGCCGCAGCAGCCAAGGCCGATGACAAGGATGCCTTCACCGCCGCCCTTGCCAGCACCAACGCGGCGTGCAAGGGCTGCCACGAAGCCTATCAGGTGCCCCCGCCAGCCGCCAAGGCGGGTTGAGCGGGATACTGCCAACCAACAGGAGCCGACATGACCGATTTCAACGACCGTGAACGCGCCGAAGAAGCCAAGTTCGCGATGGACGAGGACACCCAGTTTCGCATCACCGCGCGGCGCAACCGCCTGCTAGGCCAGTGGGCGGCCGAACGCATGGGCCTGTCCGCGGTAGAGGCCGAGGCCTATGCCAAGGCCGTGGTCCAGGCCGATTTCGAGGAAGCCGGAGACGAGGACGTGATCCGCAAGCTACTGGGCGATCTGACCAACGCCGGGGTCGAAGTTACGGAAGGCGATATCCGCGCCGCGCTCGATACCAAGATGGTCGAAGCCCGCCGCGCCTTGCTCGGGTAAGGATCACGCCATGCCGATGCCCGCTGCCGAGATCGAGGCGATCATTCGCGCTGCCCTGCCCGATGCCCAGATCACGCTGACCGATCTGGCCGGCGACAACGATCACTGGGCAGCCCACGTTGTCTCCGCCGCCTTTGCGGGCAAGCCGCGGGTGGCCCAGCACAAGCTGGTCTATGCCGCTTTTGGAGGCCGCATGGGCGGTGAACTTCACGCCTTGCAACTGACCACCGCCGTCCCCAATTGACACGGCGAGGAGCTTTTACGTCATGTCCGATACCAATTCCCGCATCGCCGAAATCGTCAATTCGAATGACGTCGTGCTGTTCATGAAGGGCACGCCGTTGTTTCCGCAGTGTGGTTTTTCCAGCCGTGCCGTGGCGATCCTTGAGCGGCTGGGTGTTGCCTTCGAAGGCGTCGATGTGTTGCAGGACATGGAAATCCGCCAAGGGATTAAGGCATTCTCGGACTGGCCGACGATCCCCCAGCTTTACGTGAAGGGCGAATTCGTGGGCGGCAGCGACATCATGATGGAAATGTACGAAGCGGGTGAGCTGCAACAGCTTGTCGTCGAAGCAGGCGTGGCACCCGCGGCCTGAACCTAACCATCCCAAAGTCAACAAAGGGCGTCCCGCGTGGTGCGCCCTTTTTTACGTAAAGACTGAGGGGATCCCCCTCGGGGAGGCGGCACCGCGAGACTGCTGCGGCACCGCCTCATTCGAGACTACTTGGGGGTACGGGAGACAATGCAGGGGGCGTGCCAGTTGGCACCGACCCGGCAATTCCGCCGATTAGGATGGCTAGCGGAACGTTAACGACGTTCGGTGCTGTCAAATATCCCGACACATAATCGGTCCCTGAATAAAACCGGCTTGGCAAATCATGGCCGGACATGCACCTTCCTGAGTGATGAGTCTGGACC
>JBEGJL010000098.1:0-4610 GCA_041184605.1 Pseudomonadota bacterium | reverse complement strand
GCGCAGGTCATGCGCGATTGGGTGCGGGTGATTGCCCTGGCACCGGGCGAGCTGACCTATGCGGTCGCGCCGGGCTATCCGGGGGATCTGGGGCCTGAACTGCGCGATGCCCTGCTGCGCGCGACGGGCGAGCGGTGGACCGTCCAACGCGGTGAGGGGGAGGGCACCCCGACCCTGCGTGAGCAGGTTGAAGCGCAAAAGGCGGCAGAGAACGAAGCGCTGCGCCGTCACCCCTTGGTGGAGGCTGCATTCGCCGCCTTCCCTCAGGCCGAGATTGTCGAAGAAAAGCCCGAGGCGCGGATTGCCAGCGCGGGTGGCAGCAAGTGGAGAAACTGACGTGAAGTCGATGGAAGAGATGCTCAAGGCTGCTCAGCAGGCCGCCGAGACCATCCAGAAGCAGATGACCGAAAGCCAGACCAAGCTCGACGGGATCGAGGTGGAAGGCCGGGCCGGTGGTGGCCTGGTTTCCATCCGTGCCTCGGCCAAGGGGCGGATCATCGGCGTCAATATCGACGACAGTCTGTTGAAGCCCGACGAGAAGGGCATTCTCGAAGATCTGATCGCCGCCGCCTTTAACGATGCGCGGGCCAAGGCGGACGAGGTGGCTGGTCAGGAAATGGCCCGGATGCAGTCCGGGATGGGACTGCCCCCAGGCTTCAAGTTGCCGGGGATGTAAGCCGGTGCCGGCGCGCCGATCAGCGCGCCGGTTCGATCCGCTTGCCGCCCTTGATCACGGCGGCCGGCTTTTCAAGCAGGCGGACGTTGCTGAGCGGATCGCCCTCAACGGCAACCATATCGGCATAACGCCCGGTCGCGATCTGGCCGACATCGCCCTCGCGGCCCAGTGCCTGCGATGCGTTGAGAGTCGCAGCGCGGATCGCGTCGAGCGGGGTCATCCCATATTGAACCATGACCGCGAACTGCTGGCCGACCTGGCCGTGCGGCATGACCCCGGCGTCTGAACCGAAGACCATCCGCACCCCCGCCTTGTAGGACTTGCGGAAGTTGTCGCGCTGGATCTGGGCGACTTCGCGATCCTTGCGCAGGTTGTCTTCCAGCACGCCGTTCTTCTTGCCTTCGGCCTGGGTGTAGTCGGTGTTCTTGATGTCCATCGAGAAATAGGTCGGCTTGGTGCGGGTTAGCGCCAGCTTGATCCCCTCATCGTCTACCAGGCTGACGTGTTCGATCGTATCGACCCCGGCCTTGATTGCGGCCTTGATCCCGGCTGCACCATGGGCATGGGCGGCAACGCGCAGGCCCCACATTTGGGCCTCGTCGACGATAGCCCGCAACTCACCTTCGCTCAGCTGCTGCTGACCGGGTTCAGTGTTGTGGCTGAAAACACCGCCGGTGGCGCAGACCTTGATCACTTCCGCGCCAAACTTGCGTTGGCGCCGCACCTGATAGCGCAGTTCCTCCTCACCATCGCCCACGCCTTCTTCCTTTTTGGGCTTTTCCAGCGAGGGGGGCAGGAAGGTGGAATCGCAATGCCCGCCGGTTGCGCCAAGCGCATAGCCCGCCGGCACAATCCGCGGCCCCTCGGCGTAACCGTTTTCGATCGCCTGCTTGAGGCCGATGTCGTTGCGGTTGCTCGATCCGACATTGCGAACAGTGGTGAAGCCGGCATCGAGCATGGCCCGAGCGTTGCCCACCGCCGTCATCGCAAAGAAACTGTCGGTAAATTCCAGCCCGCGATAGCCGCCGATGTCTGCGGGCCCATCAAGGTGGACGTGCATGTCGATCAGACCGGGCACCAGGGTCTTGCCGGGCAGGTCGATGCGCTGTGCATCTGCAACTGGTTTGATTGTCCGAGAATCGGCAATCTGGGTTATGCGGCCGGTCTCATCGACGAAGATTGCCGGATGGTCGACATAGCCGCCCTTGGCTACATCAAGATAGCGTTCGGCAGTGATCACCACCGGATTTGCCATGGCTGTGGTCGCCAAACTTGCCGCTGCGATTGAAAGCGAAAGGGTGAGGGGCTTCATCGGCAATATTCTCCCTGATTGTGGCAGTTCTGATGCTTGGTTCGTACGCGAATAGCAATCCCGCCCCGTCCACAGGACTGAAAGCGCCGCCCATTGCACCGTTCAAGGGGCATCCCCATATCTCAAAACAATGCCGGGACTCACCTGGCCGATGCCGGCGGGCATCGCTTGAAGATGGAAAGCCACATGCAATTGCTCCCCCTGTTGCCCCTTCGCGATATTGTCGTGTTCCCCGGGATGGTTGTTCCGCTGTTCGTGGGACGTGAAAAATCGGTTGCCGCGCTGGAGGCGGCGATGGCCGGTGACAAGGACATCTTCCTGCTCGCCCAGCTTGATCCCGGCTGCGACGATCCCGATCGCGATGATCTGTATGATGTCGGCGTAATCGCGACCGTCCTGCAATTGCTCAAGCTGCCGGACGGCACGGTCCGGGTGTTGGTTGAGGCGCGGCAGCGGGCACGGATCGAGGACCTGCGGCTGGAATCGACCGCATCGGGTGAAATGGCGGTCGCGGGGGTCGAAGCGCTCGATCAGCCCAGCGCAAGCGGGAACGAAGCCGAGGCGATGATGCGCTCGGTCGTCGACACCTTTGCCGAATATGCCAAGCTCAACAAGAAGCTGCCCCAGGATGCCGGTGAGAACCTGGGTGAGATTACGGAGGCATCGCAACTGGCCGATGCCGTGGCAGCCCATATTCAGGCCAAGGTAGCCGACAAGCAGGCTTTGCTAAGTGAAAGCGATCCACTCAAGCGGATGGAAATGGCCCATTCCTTCATGGAAGGCGAACTGGGCGTGTTGCAGGTGGAACGCCGCATCCGTGGGCGCGTGAAGCGCCAGATGGAAAAGACCCAGCGCGAATATTACCTCAACGAACAGCTCAAGGCGATCCAACAGGAACTGGGGGGCGAGGACGCCGGCGAGATCAATGAACTGCAAGAATTGCAGGAAAAGATCGATCGCCTGAAGCTGTCTAAGGAAGCCCGCGCCAAGGCTAATGCGGAACTCAAGAAGCTGCGCACGATGCAGCCGATGAGCGCCGAAGCGACCGTGATCCGCAACTACCTGGACGTGCTACTGGGCCTGCCATGGGGCAAGAAGTCCAAGCTGAAGCGCGATATTCCGGCCGCTCAGGCGATCCTGGATGCGGACCACTATGCGCTGGAAAAGGTCAAGGACCGGATTGTCGAATATCTCGCCGTCCAGGCCCGGACCAACAAGCTGAAGGGGCCGATCCTGTGCCTCGTCGGCCCGCCGGGCGTGGGCAAGACCAGCCTTGGTAAGTCAATTGCCAAGGCAACAGGGCGCCAGTTCATCCGCCAGTCGCTTGGAGGCGTGCGCGATGAAGCTGAGATCCGCGGCCACCGCCGGACCTACATCGGTTCGCTGCCGGGCAAGATCGTGAGCAACCTGCGCAAGGCGGGGACCAGCAATCCGCTGTTCCTGCTCGACGAGATTGACAAGCTAGGTCAGGATTTCCGCGGCGACCCTGCCTCGGCGTTGCTAGAAGTGCTTGATCCCGAACAGAACGCCAAGTTCCAGGATCATTATCTTGAACTGGATTATGACCTGTCGGACGTGATGTTCGTCTGCACGGCGAACAGCCTGAACCTGCCGCAGCCGCTGCTCGATCGCATGGAGATCATCCGGCTGGAGGGTTACACCGAAGATGAAAAGGTCGAAATTTCGGAGCGCCACCTTGTCGCCAAGCAGGTAGAGGCACATGGGCTGAAGGCAGGCGAGTTTACGCTCGAGACTGCGGCACTGCGCGACCTGATCCGATATTATACCCGCGAAGCCGGCGTGCGCACGTTGGAGCGCGAGATTGCGCGGCTGGCCCGCAAGAGCCTGCGCAAGATCCTTGAAGGCAAGGAGACCGCGATCACCATTACGCCCGAGAATTTGGGTGAATATGCCGGCGTTCGGAAGTTCAAGTTCGGCGAGGCCGAGGAAGAGCATCAGGTGGGTGCCGTCACTGGCCTCGCCTGGACCGAGGTTGGCGGTGAGCTGCTGACGATCGAAAGCGTCACCGTGCCCGGCAAAGGCGGCATCAAGACCACAGGCAAGCTGGGTGAGGTGATGAACGAGTCCGTCCAGGCGGCCTTCAGCTTTGTCCGCGCGCGCTCGCCCGCCTATGGGATCAAGCCCAGTCTGATCGCCCGCAAGGACATTCACATCCACTTGCCCGAAGGGGCTGTGCCAAAGGATGGGCCCAGTGCCGGGATCGGCATGGTCACCTCGATCGTTTCGACCCTGACCGGCATACCGGTGCGCAAGGATATTGCCATGACCGGCGAAGTCACGCTGCGTGGTCGCGTCCTGGCTATTGGTGGTCTGAAGGAAAAGTTGCTGGCTGCATTGCGCGGCGGGATTACCACCGTGCTGATCCCCGAGGAGAACGTGAAGGATCTGGTCGAACTGCCGGGTAACATCACCGCCGGACTGGAAATTGTGCCCGTGGGCCATGTCGACCAGGTGCTGGAACGGGCGCTGGTTGCGGTTCCTGAACCGATCGAATGGACCGAAGCAGATGACCTTGCCAGCCAGCCCAGCGCGAGTGCTGGTTCGGCAAGTGGGGATGCTCCTACAGCGCATTGAGCGATCAATTCGGCATCCGGATCGATT
>JBEGJL010000097.1:0-6273 GCA_041184605.1 Pseudomonadota bacterium | reverse complement strand
GTCCTGTTGGCATCCGGTGCAGTCTCAGCGCTGATCGTCCCGCTGTTGATCAACCTGTTTCCGATCCCGGCGGCGGCGTTGGCCGCATTGAGCGGTGGCGGGGCCGCCGATCCTGGCAAGGTGCCTGGCTTTGCCGAGATTCTTGAGGCGATGGTGCCGAGCAATATCTTCTCGGCAGCCGCCAACGGTGCGATGCTGCCGGTGGTGCTTTTTGCCGCGTTGTTTGCTCTCGCCTGCACCCGGATTGCCGAAGCACCGCGCCGCGCCATGCTGACCTTCTTTGAAGGGCTGGCCATGGCGATGATGGTGATCGTCGGCTGGGTGCTGATGCTGGCGCCGATCGGGGTGCTGGGCCTCGCAATTTCGCTTGGCGCCAAGACCGGCGCCGATGCGATCGGCGGGCTGGCACATTATATCCTGATCGTCAGCGCGGCAGGCCTGGTTGTCCTGCTGGCATCGGCGGCCATTGCCATGACGATCGGTCGCTGCAAGCCGGGCAATTTCATCCGGGCCATGCTGCCGGTCTTTGCCGTGGCGATTTCCACCCAGTCGTCGCTCGCCAGCCTGCCGGCCATGCTGGGGGCTTCGCGCCGCCTTGGGGTGCGCGAATCGACCTCAGACTTTGTTCTGCCGCTGGCAGTGGCGATTTTTCGCGCGACCAGTCCGGCAATGAACATGGGTGTGGCGATCTATGCCGCCCATTTGACCGGGACCCCGCTCTCTTTCTGGGCGCTTGGCGCCGGTGTGCTGGTCGCCTTCCTGGTCTCGCTCAGTTCGGTCTCGTTGCCAGGCACGCTCAGCTTCGTCGTCTCGGTTGGTCCGATTGCCATGGCGATGGGCGTTCCCATCGAACCCCTGGCCTTACTGGTCGCGGTTGAAATGCTGCCGGATATCATGCGCACTCTGGGCAATGTCACCGCCGATGTGGCGGTGACCGCGGCCGTGGACCGGCGCGGCGAAGGCAAAGCCTAGAGGTGCTTCTCGAAAATCAGGTATTCCTTGTTCACCGTGGCGATGATGGCTTCGGCGATTGCGTTCATTCCCTGGTTGTCTTCAAGGATCCAGCCGATCTCGCCGCGTTTCCCGTGGTACCGCTTGACTGAGGCTTGCCGGATTGTTTCGATCATCATGAAGGCCAGCTGGCTTGCCAATCGGCTCGATTGCAGGCGCTTGACCACGCCCATCAACGGGACGCGCATGTCTGCGGGTTTTGTGCGCAGCATCCACCAGCCCAGCTTGAGCCAACCCAGCAGCGATGGTTTGCCGTTACGGCCCACTGCCTTGAGCTGAATCTGGTTGGCATCAGGCAGGGTGATCATGAAGGCTACCGGCTCGCCATCATATTCGGCAATCCGAACCAGATCCGGCTTGACCAGCGGCTTCATCTTCTTGGCGGTGTAGGCGATCTCTGTTTCCGTGAAGGGGACAAAGCCCCAATTGTCGGACCAGGCATCGTTGAGGATTGCGCAGATGATTTCGACCTCGCGGTCGAAGTTCTTCAGATCGACATCGCGGATGCGGATCCGTTCGTTCCGTTCACCTGATTGGACGATCCGCTGGATCAGCGGCGGATAGGTCTGGGTAATATCAAGGTCATAGGTCGCCAGCGTCTTGATGCCCTGATAACCCGCGCCCTCAATCCAGCCGCGATGGTGCGGCGGGTTGTGGCCCATCATGATCGTTGGCGGATGATCAAAGCCTTTTACCAGCAGGCCCGGCTCTTCCCAGACCGAAAGGGTCATTGGTGCCAGCACGCGGATCATGCCCTCGCCGCGGAGCCATGCTTCAGCGCGTTGGATCAGGGCGGCGGCAATTTCGGCATCTTCGGCCTGGAGCGCGCCCCACATGCCGGTCCCCGGCCCCATGCCCTGTTCGGGCGGCTGGGCCAGCGCCAGTTCGTCAATATGGGCGGCAATCCGCCCGACGACGGTGTTGCCGCGGCGGGCCAGGAACAACTGGCAGCGCGCATGCTCGAAATAGGGGTTGCCGCCGGGGGTGTAGCGTTCGATCTCCTCGGATCGGAGCTGCGGCACAAAGTTCGGATCGTCGGCATTGAGGCGATAGAGTAGATCGACAAAGGCCTCACGCCCAGCCTTGTCGTTGACTTCTGTAATCACAAATTCCGGCTGGGCCACGATCTTGCCTTTGTTTTATCGGATAGAGCCCTACCTATGCCCCGCACCGCCGCACAAGCCAAGCGGGTCGGGCAACGGACAAGTGAATTACGGACCAAGCATGACTGCGCACGAAGCCATTGTCGACAAAGCCAAAGGTGCCAATCGCGGCGTCGGCATTCCCGATGACATGACCATGTTGCGCGCGGCGGTGGAACAGACGCGCGATATCTCCGCAGCCAAAGGCAGCATCTATTGGCCCGACATGCTGGTTTCAGCCGGGATCGGCTATGCGGGGCTGGCCGGAGCAATCCTGTTTGATACGACTTGGCAGGCCGTTCTTGCCGGGGTGATATCGGCGCTGGCTTTCTATCGTGCGCTGCTGTTCATCCACGAGCTGACCCACATTCACCGCGATGCCCTGCCGGGGTTCCGGTTTGGCTGGAACCTGCTGGTCGGCATCCCGATGCTGACACCGTCGCTGATGTACGAGAATGTCCACACGCTGCATCATGCCCGAACCCGCTATGGCACGGTGGAAGACCCTGAATATCTGCCGCTCGCCCTGATGAAGCCATGGTCGCTGCCCATGTTCATCCTGGTCGCGCTGTTGCTGCCGATCGGACTGCTGATCCGCTCGGCGGTTCTCGTGCCGCTGGGCGTGATCATCCCGCCACTGCGCCGGCTGGTATGGGAACGGGCCTCGGCGCTATCCATCAACCCGGAGTTTCGCCGTCGCCCTGCCGAGGGCGAATTTGCCCGCCAGGTGTTCTGGCAGGAACTAGGCGCGTCAGCCTGGGCGCTGCTCCTGGTCTGGTACGCTGCCACCCGTGACTGGCAGCCGCTGGCGATTGGCCTTGCCGTGATTTCAGCTACGGCGGTCCTCAATCAGGTCCGCACGCTGGTGGCACACCTATGGCAGAACGAGGGTGAGCCGATGACGGTGACGGCGCAGTACCTCGATTCGGTCAACGTCCCGCCGCCCGGCCTGCTGGCCGAGCTGTGGGCCCCGGTGGGCCTGCGCTACCACGCGCTCCATCACCTGCTGCCCAGCCTGCCATACCACGCGCTGCCAGAGGCGCACCGCCGCCTGGCCGCGCAGCTGGGTGGTGAATCGACCTATGCGAAGGCAAATTACGCGGGTTTGCTGCCTCTGGTCGGCTATCTGGCGAGGAACACGATGAAGGCGCGCTAAGCGCGGCTATTCTTCGGTTCGCACCAGCACGGTCTCGCCAACCAGCGCGAACAGCAGGAACGGCGCCCAAGCCGCGATCAGCGGCGGGTAGCCGCCGAAATTGCCCATGGCCAGCGCGGCATTGTCGATCACGAAATAGGCAAAGCCCAGCGCCATGCCGATGATCGCGCGGATCAACAGTTGCCCTGATCGAGCCAGGCCGAACGCGGCGATCGCGCCCAGCAATGGCATTAGCAGTGCGGCCAGCGGGCCCGAAAACTTGTGCCACCACTTGCCCTCAAGCTCACCTGTCCGCCGCCCTTGGGCCTTTAGCGCCTGGATCGAGCGGTATAGTTCAATGAAGTTCTGTCCGTCCGGATCGACCTTGCTGATCGCGACCTGGGCCGGGGTAATACCTTGGGCCAGGACTGTGGGCGGCAATTGCACCTGGCGCGTGCCGCGCACGTCAAAGCTGACCGGCTGGTCCAGTCGCCAGCCCGGATTGGCATAGGTGGCATGGGGCGCGCGGATCTGTTCCAGCACCATCCCGGTGCCATCCCGGCGATACCAGGTCACGTTGTCCATGCGCGTCAGCTTGCCTGTCCCGCTGACTGCGCCTGCCGCCAGAATGTGCGGTCCATCGGGCAGATAGACGTTGGCCCTGATCTTGGCATTGGGAGGGATCGGTTTGTATTCCACCGCCTGCCAGGCCTTGAGCGTGCCGGTGGCGCGGGTCACGACCACTTCGTTGAAGGTAAAGCTTACCACGGAAATCGCCGCCGCGGTCAGCAGTAACGGCGCCAGCACCTGATGCGCTGAAAGGCCCGCTGCCTTCATCGCCACCACCTCGCTGTTCTGGTTGAGCGTGGCGAGGGTTATGATCGTCGCCAGCAGCACCGAATAGGGCAAAAACCGGGCGATCAGTTGCGGCATCCGCAGCGAAACGTAATGCCATAATTGGGCTTCACCATTGCCGGCCACGCCCATGATCTTGCCGCTTTCGGACAGCAGGTCGAGCGTTTGCAGGACCAGCACCAGCATGATCAGCACCGCCAGAATGCGGACGATGAACAGCTTGGCGAGGTAACGCGTCAGCGAGGGCGATGGAAAGAATTCGAGCTGCATCAGGCCTTCACGATCCGGTTGCGGTCCAGCCGCGCTGCCAGCTTGCGGCCCCACTTGCCCAGGTTCTCGGCAAAGCGCTCAAGCGCGCCGATTGGCTGGCCGCCGGGTACATAGGCGATCCGCCAGTACATCCATAGGATCAGCGCGGAAAACAGGGCAAACGGCCCCCACAGCGCCAGCAGTGGCGAGACGCGGCCAAGGGCAGAGACGGCCATGCCGTATTCGTTGACCTTGTGGTAGGCGACCACCATCACGATCGACAGGAACAGGCCCAGTGCCGAGGTTGAACGCTTGGGAGGTACGGCCAGCGCTACCGCCAGCAGCGGCAGCAACAGCATCATTGCCACTTCAACCAGGCGGAAATTCAAGCTGGCGCTACTTTCGTTGCGCAATTGCGGGCTGGCGCGGTCGCTCCAGGTGATGCGCAGCAGTTCGGGCAGGAAATACTCGCGCTCCTTGCCGCCGCGTTTGCGGAACTCTTCGACCGCCGGCAGGTCAATCGGCAGGTCGTGGCGGCTGAAGCTCAGCACGCGGGGTGCCTGGCCCGGCGCATCCTGCACGATCTGGCCATCGGTCAGGCGCAGGATGATGGTGTCCGGGTTGTCCTTCAGCGCCAGGAACCGTCCCTCGCGTGCCGAGATCGACAGGATCTGGCCCTTGGGTGAGGCGACGCGGGCGAAAATGCCGATCAGCTGGCGGCCTTCCTCGCGGCTCTGCTCGATCCTCAGCGCCATCTTGTCCTGCAAGGTCGTGAATTCGCCCACCTTGATCGAGGCGCCAAGCGCGCCTGACTGCAGTTCGAATTGCAACTGCTCGTAATAATAGCGCGACAGCGGCTGGAGATAGCTGACGATCACCAGGTTTAGCGCGGCCAGCACCAAGGTGATCATGTAGGGCACGCGCAGCAGACGGGTGTAGCTGAGCCCGACCGCGCGCATCGTGTCCAGCTCGCTGGTGGTCGCCAGTTTGCGGAAGGCCAGCAGGATGCCCAGCATCAGCCCCAGCGGAATCGCCAGGCTGGCATATTCCGGCAGCAGGTTGGCCAGCATCTGGAACACCACCGAGACCGGTCCGCCTTCGGTTGCCACGAAATCAAACAGCTTGAGCATCTTGTCGAGCACGAGCAGCGAGGCGGCGATCACGAAGACGCCCAACATCGGCATCAGCACGAGCCGGAAGATGTAACGGTCGATGGCGGGAAGGGACTTCACGAAGCGGCCAGTTGTTTTCCTTTGGAGGCCCTTGGCCGCCGGGTTTGGTTTTTCCATAGCCGGGGCGCTCGACACGCGGAAGCAGGAATTGCTTTGGCGGCTGTTCCGCGACATTGTGATCGGGAAGCAATCGGAGGTGCCCCCTATGTCGATGATCTCGCATCATCCTGAAAAGCACGTGGTGGAACGGATTGGCTGGCTGCGTGCCGCCGTGCTGGGGGCAAACGACGGGATCGTCTCGACGGCAAGCCTGATAGTCGGCGTGGCGGCGAGCAGTGCCGGCAAGGGGCCGATCCTGGTGGCTGGCCTGGCGGGGTTGGTCGCCGGGGCGATGTCGATGGCGGCGGGGGAATATGTCTCGGTCTCTAGCCAGGCCGACACCGAAAGTGCCGATCTTGAGCGGGAACGCCGCGAACTGGCTGAGGATCCGGAGTTCGAGCACGAGGAACTGGCGGCGATCTATCGTGGTCGGGGTCTCAATGCGGACCTGGCCGATCAGGTTTCGACCGCGCTGATGGCTCACGATGCGCTGGGCGCCCACGCCCGCGACGAACTGGGCCTGGTCGAGATGCACCGGGCCCGCCCCTTGCAGGCGGCAATAACCTCGGCCGCGACCTTTGCGGTTGGAGCAGCCCTGCCATTGGGCACG
>JBEGJL010000096.1:0-3672 GCA_041184605.1 Pseudomonadota bacterium | reverse complement strand
GTACGATGCGGATTTTATCCTCGGCTGTGAAATGTCGTCTGGTTGCGCGCCGGATATCCTTCACCACCCGCTCAGCGGAGGCTTTCATCGGCGATTTTGCGTTAGAGGGTTTGGGCTTCATCTTCGTTCCTTCGTCACTACGACGAAGCCCAAACCCTCCTTAAATTACAACCTCAAATCTGTGCCGTAGGTGCTGACGGGGAACAGTCATATATAAGTGATTACACTTAATTGACGCCACTTTGGTTGTTTCTTGTCATTAAAAATGATTGCCTAAATCCTCCTTTGATGCTTTGGATGTTCGCTGTTTCAGATCAATTTTCGCGGCCGCCGTCAGGGGGGGGGCTATCCATAAATCATCCATATTTTTCAGCACTTTAATTGGGTTGGCATTGCCGCATGCTGCGGCCTTCGCTGAAAATGTAAAGATCGTAGAAGTTTCTGAAGCGGGTGAAGGTTCAAGCCTTTCCCTGCTAATTGGTCGTGCCGTCGAGACGCACCCCTCAATCGCTGCTGCTTTGGCTTCCGCTCGTGCGGCGGGGGCTGATGTTCGTGCGTCCAAATGGCAGCGCTTTCCAAGTTTTTCTGTCGAAGGCCTGCTGGTCGATCAGCCTGGGAACGCAACGCAGGCGCAGGCCGTCGTTGATCAGCCGCTTTGGACGGGAGGGCGGATTTCTGGCTCGATAAACCGCGCCAGCGCGCGTGAGAATGCTGCACTGGCGGCGTATGACGAAGCGGTCGTGTCGATCGCCTTGTCGACGGCGCAGGCCTATTACGAAGTGCACCGATGGCGTGAGCGGGGTGCGATCCTCAGTCGCAGCCTAGAGCAGCATAACCAAATGGTCGCCACCATGGAGCGGCGCTACGCTCAAGAGGTCAGTCCGCTTTCCGATCTGGAACTAGCTCGCTCACGTGCTCTTCAGATAGAGCAGCAGATCTATCAGGCACGGGCCCAGGAAGGCGCCGCCTCGAGCCGCTTGCGCGAGTTGGTGGGGGATCCTTTCCTGGCGATTGGCGATGTGCCCTCAATCCCTCAAACTTGGCCTGTCTTTGCGGACGAGGATATCACCGCGCAAGTGCTCGCCTATAGCCCCGCGCTGAAGCGGCTGCGCTTCGACGCACAGGCTGTAGATGCCGAGGCACGAATTGCGCGCGCCTCGATCCTCCCGCAGTTGAGTGGGCAATACAGCTATAGCGACAACTTCGGGCACCGCGTTGGCCTGGTGCTGAAGGCCCAGTCTGACGGGGGGTTTTCACGTTTTGCCGCTGCAGATGCTGCAAGGGAGCGCGTGCAGGCTAGCGAGCTGCAGATTGCCGCAGGCGAGCGGCAGTTGCGTGACCAGACTTTTGCGCTGCTGCGAGAGTACGAATCTGCAACGGCACGCCTTGCTGGCAGCCAGGCAGCCTCGGGCTCGGCGCAGCGCGTGATGGAATCCTATATGCGCCAGTTCACCAGCGGCCGCAGAACCTGGCTCGACGTGATGAATGCGGTGCGTGAAGCAACTTCCGCTGAAACAGATGTGCTCGAAGCTCGCATTTCCGCGCAATCCTCGTTGACGAGGGTTTTGCTGCTTTCAGGTCAATGGGCGCCTCTCCCGGCACAAGGAGCCGAGCCATGACCGCACCAATGATCGACTTGGTTGCGGCCTTTGCCCGCCGCAAGAATGTGACCTTGGGTCCTGACTGGGCTGCCAATGTAGCAGCGAGCCTGCGCACCGATGAACCTGAAGCTTTGCAGGAACTGTGCGACGGTGCCGGTTGGAACTTGTCGCGGCGTAAAGGTAGACCCCGTGCGCATCAGTTTCCTATGCTCATCTGGCATAAAGAACTTGGCTGGGGCATTGCAGAAGCTTGGGTTAATCAATCGCATCTGCGGGTATTGACGACCAATGGTCCCACCGAGGCTGAATGGGCCTCCAGCCTTACCCTGTGGGATGTTGCGTTCCCCGCTGCTACCCGGAACGCCGGTGCGCAGCGCGCCATTGATATCTTCTGGTCGGCGATCCTGCGCCGCAAGTCGATGATCGTCGATGCCACAATTGCGACTGTGGTGATCAACCTTATTGCTCTGGCCACCTCGATCTACTCGATGCAGGTTTATGACCGGGTAATCCCGCGCGCCGGTTTTGACACCCTGATCGTGCTCACGGGCGGAATGGTCTTTGCGCTGCTGGTGGACATGCTGATCCGCAATACCCGGGCGATGATGATCGACCGGGAAGCGGGCGTGATCGACAGCGAAGTGTCAGAATATTTCTACGCGCGTATGCAGGCTGTCCGGCTTGACGCCCGTCCGCGTTCGATCGGGACCATGGCCGCGCAATTGCGCGGTACAGATCAGGTGCGCTCACTGCTGTCGTCCGCGAGCCTTTTTGTTCTGGCAGACCTGCCGTTCGCGCTGCTGTTCATGGTGGTCATGGCCTGGATCGGCGGCATTGTTGCCATTGTTCCGCTGGTGGCATTCCCGGTGGCGCTGATCCTAGCCGGGTTGATGGCCCGGTTCATCAAGGCCGATACGGCTGCCGCCCAGGTGACTGGTAACCGCAAGAACGGGCAACTGGTTGAGGCGCTCGATGCGGCCGAGACGATCAAGGCCAACCTTGGCGGTTGGCATATGCTCGCCAGCTGGAACCGCCTTGTTGATGAGGTTCATCATCACGATCTTAAGGTAAAGCGCTGGTCGACTTTGTCGGGTTCGGGTTTTTCGCTCATCCAGCAGCTGGCCTATGTCGGCGTAGTGTGCCTTGGCGCCTTTGAGGTGGCCAAGGGTAATATGACCATGGGCGGTGTCATTGCCTGCTCGATCCTGAGCGGACGGGTCAACGGCCCGTTGGTTGCCGCCCTACCCAACCTCATCATTCAGTGGGGCTATGCCCGCTCGTCGCTTGCTGCACTCGACGGCATTTTGACGATGCCGAGTGATCAACCCGATGATCGGCAGATGATCAGGCAATCAGATGTGTCTGGCCACCTTCGGCTTCAGAACGTCAAGTTTGCCCACCAAGGCGGTCGTCAGGGCACGAATCTGCCAGCAGTAAATATAGCGCCCGGTGAGAGGATTGGGATCATCGGTTCAGTTGGTTCTGGCAAATCCACCCTGCTCAAGCTTCTGGCTGGCCTTTATGCTCCGCAGGAAGGCCATGTCCTGCTCGATGGTGTCGACATCCGTCAGATCGCAGAAGAAGACCTGCGCCGGCAGGTGATCTACTTCCCGCAGGACTATCGCCTCATCACGGGTTCGCTGCGCGATAATCTGACGTTGGGGTTGCCCACTCCAGATGACGAAGCTCTACTTGAGGCTGCCGGCAAGACAGGCCTTGCAGAGTTGATCAAGAACCACCCCATGGGGCTGGATCTGCCAATCTCGGAAGGCGGCAATGGTCTTTCCGGCGGCCAACGCGTGCAGGTGGGATTGACCCGGCTGCTGCTGACCAAGCCTAAGCTTCTATTGCTGGACGAGCCGACGGCCAACCTTGATCAGGAAAGCGAAGCGCGCGTGCTTCAGGCGATCATTCAGGCTATCGGCCCGCAGTGCACACTCATTTTTGTAACCCACAAGATGCAGTTGGTGGGGCTAGTCCAACGCTTGATCCTGGTGGCCCAAGGGCAAATCGCCATCGATGGTCCGACACAGGCTGTCCTTGAGAAATTGCGCCCCGCCCCCCCTAATGG
>JBEGJL010000095.1:0-12892 GCA_041184605.1 Pseudomonadota bacterium | reverse complement strand
ACTATGACCGCGAACTGCGCGCCAACCAGCTTTATGGCTTCGCCCGCGTGCCCTTCGATGATTCCGGCCGGTTCGTTCTGCCAGAGCGCTATTTCAAGCTGGGCGGCATTGACAGCGCGGCCTTCTTCCAGGGTGGCGGCAAGTCGTTCACCATCTGGAACCCTGATGAGCTCGCCAAGATGGGCGCCGGTTGGGAAGATGCGCAGGAAGCCTGCGCCGAACTTGCTGCCCAGGCCGGAAAGGCCCGCAAGTGAGCGCGGCCCCGCACATTCCCGTCCTGCTTGATGAAGTCATTGCCGCGCTTGCCCCTGTCCCCGGAGCGGTGATCGTCGATGCCACCTTTGGTGCGGGCGGCTATACCCGCGCGCTGCTTAATGCCGGCGCCACGGTCCATGCCTTTGACCGCGATCCCGATGCCATCGCTGCCGGCCAGACCTGGCCTGAATGCAGTGAGCAGCCGCCACGGCTGGTCCTCCATCCGCGGCGCTTTTCGGAAATGCTTGCTGCGCTGGCCGAAGCAGGGGTCGCCCGGGTTGATGGGATTGCCATGGATATTGGCGTCTCCTCGATGCAGCTTGACCAGGCAGGCCGCGGCTTCGCCTTCGCGGTGGACGGTCCGCTCGACATGCGGATGAGCCAGGACGGTCCCAGTGCGGCCGATTTCGTCAACACCGCGCCCGAAGTCGAGATTGCCGACGTGCTCTTCAACTATGGCGAAGAGCGCCAATCACGCCGCGTCGCCCGCGCCATCGTTGCGGCCCGTCCGCTGGAAACGACCGGCCAGCTGGCCAATGTGGTGCGCAAGGCGCTGGGCCATCATCCGGGCATGCCAAAGGATCCGGCGACCCGCAGCTTCCAGGCAATCCGCATCCACGTGAATGCAGAGCTGGAAGAGCTCAACGCCGCGCTCGATGCCGCCGAGCAGCTGCTTGCCCCGGGTGGGCGGCTGGCGGTGGTCAGCTTCCACAGCCTCGAAGACCGGATCGTGAAGCAGTTCCTGCGCGAGGCCGGTGGGGCACTTGCCAACACCTCGCGTCATCTGCCGCAGGTAGCACCGGCCACTGCGCCGACGTTTGATCGCATTGCCAAGGCGGTCCGGCCATCGCCTGCCGAGCTCAACCGTAATCCCCGCGCACGTTCGGCCACTTTGCGGTCTGCCGTGCGCACCGCTGCTCCCGCGCGCCATAGGAGGGCTGCATGAACCTGACCCGTGACCGGATGCGTTCGATTGGTTGGATGGCCATTCTGGTCGTCTGCGCTGCGCTGACCCTTGTCCTGATGGTCCGCGTCAATGCGGTGAAGAGCGAAGTCCAGTTGGCCCAGCGCCAGATCAACGCGCTCAAGCAGGAAAAGCTGTTCCTCGAAACCGAATTCCAGACCCGCGCCAGCCAACAGCAATTGCAGAACCTCAATGCGATCGAATTTGGCTATCAGGCTCCGACCGCTGGGCAATACCTTGAAGGGGAGCGCCAGCTTGCCGCACTTGGCAAGGTCCGTGGTCCGGATGCGCCCGCTCCGATCCGGGTGGCGAGCGCGGCCGAGGCGATTGGCGATCAGAGCCCGATCCAGGCCATGGTTTCACCGCTGACCGGCCAGGCCATCGCCGCCAAGGCCAAGGTGGCGGATTCGCGCGATGCGGCTGAACGCGCAACCACGCCCGCCAAGCTCAGCGCCCGTCTGACCAAACTTGATCGGGCAGAGGTCCGCGCCGAATGAACACCCTGGCGGTTTCCAGCATTGTTGCCTCTGGCCGGGTGGAAATTGCCAACACACGCCGCCAGGCCCTGACCATGGCCAAGGCCAGGATCGTTCTGGTCAGTGGGCTGTTTACGCTGATCGCCGTGATCGCGCTGCTGCGGGTGATTTACCTTGGCCTGTTTGAGGGCACCCCGGCCAATGCCAATGCCCTGGGCCTCGTGCCACAACGCGGCGATATCGTGGACCGCAATGGCGTGCCGCTGGCCCGTGCCTTTCCAGCCTATGCGCTGTGGTACAACCCGACCGCACTGGGCGATGATGGTACTCCGCTGGTCCGGCCGGTCAAAGAAGTCGCGATCGCGCTGAACCAGATCTTCCCCGATATGGACGTGGCCCAGACTGCGGCACGGCTGGCCTCGGGCCGTCCGGGCTATCTGCGCCGCCGGATTCTGCCGGAGGATGCCAACCGGGTTCACGCGCTGGGCGAACCCGCGCTTGAATTTCCGCGGGAAACAGAGCGCTTCTATCCGCAGGGTTCTCTGGCTGCTCACGTGCTCGGCTTCGTCGGCGCCGATGGGCGTGGGCATGTTGGCATGGAAGGCGTGTTTGACAAGCGCCTGACCGATCCCGCCACCCGCGGCACCCCGGCGATGCTCTCGCTCGACAGCCGCGTTCAAGGCGCGCTTGAAGACGAACTGCTGAAAGGGATCGCCGATACCAATGCCAAAGGCGCCGCCGGGCTGGTGCTTGATGTCGAAACCGGCGAAGTGCTGGCGCTGGCCTCGCTACCCTCGTTCAACCCGAACCTGATCGACAATGCCGGTGCGGCGAACATCTTCAACCGCGTGACCAATCAGGTCTATGAACTCGGGTCGACCTTCAAGCCGATCACGATCGCCGCTGCGATCGACGCCGGCACCGTTACCGACCTGTCGCGCCGCTACCAGTCTGGACAACCGCTGCAAATCGGCGGGTTCCGCATCCGCGATTCCCACAACTTTGGCCCATCACTGAATGTGCCTGAGGCGCTGATCCACTCTTCCAACATTGTCACCGCACAGGTGGCTGATGAATTGGGCGGGCCGCGCCTCAACGCGACCATGCGTTCGCTCGGCATGAATGAGCGGCCCTATATTGAATTGCCGGCCCGTGGCTTCCCGCTTTGGCCCAAGGGCGAATGGGCGCGGATCACCACCATGACCGTTTCCTATGGCCATGGCATCGCCGTCACCCCGCTCCACCTGGCGACGGCCTATGCCGCATTGGTCAATGGCGGGATCTGGCGCCCGGCCACGTTGCGCAAGCTTGGTGCCGGCGAAGTGCCGCAGGGCCGCCGCGTGTTCAAGGCCTCGACCAGCGCGCGCATGCGCCAGCTGCTGCGGATGATCGTGGTGGACGGCACCGGCAAGAAGGCCAATGCGCTGGGCTATCGGGTTGGTGGCAAGACCGGCTCGGCTGAAAAGCCGGGTGTCGGCGGCTATCGTCGCAGCTCGCTGGTGTCGACCTTCGCCGCTGCCTTCCCGATGGACCACCCGCGCTATGTCATCATCGCCATGCTCGATGAGCCGCAAGGTACCGCTGCCACCTCCGGCCAGCGCACCGCCGGGTGGACGACTGCGCCGATTGTCGGCCGCGTTGTCCCGCGCATCGGCCCGCTGCTTGGCATCATGCCCGAGCCGCACCGCGACATCGACATTTCGGACCTGTCGCCACTGGTGGGCAACGGAGAGGGCGAATGAAGCTGGCGGAGCTGGCCCAGTTGGCCGGCATCCCCCTTGCCAGTCCAAACCAGGCCCAGGTTACCGGCTTCGCCATCGATAACCGCAAGGTTGCCCCGGGTACGGTGTTTGGCGCCTTTCAGGGTGCGGCGCTGAATGGCGAGGATTTCATTCCGGCGGCGGTTGCGGCAGGTGCCGTCGCAGTGGTCGCCCGGCCGGAAGCACGGGTTGAAGGGGCGGTCCACATCGCCGCCAGCAATCCGCGCCAGGTCTTCGCCCGGCTGGCCGCCCGGTTCTTTACGCCGGTTCCGGATGTGCTGGTTGCCGTGACCGGGACCAATGGCAAGACCTCAACCGTCGAGATGACCCGGCAGATCTGGCGGATGGCCGGCCACCGCGCCGCCTCGATTGGCACGCTGGGCGTTACCACTGCTGACGAAAGCATCTCCACCGGGCTGACCACGCCGGATATCGTGACCTTCCTGGCCAACATGAGCGGCCTGGCGCGCGAAGGGGTGACCCACGTGGCCTATGAAGCCTCCAGCCACGGCCTGGCGCAGTATCGTAACGAGGGGCTGGTGGTTGCTGCCGGTGGCTTTACCAACCTCAGCCGCGATCACCTCGATTATCACAAAACGATGGAACACTACTTCGCGGCCAAGATGCGGCTGTTTGATGAAGTGGTCGCCGATGATGGTGCCGCAGTGATCTGGGCCGATGATGAATGGTCCGCGCGCGCCGCTGATCACGCCCGGCAGCGGGGTCTTCGGCTGTTCACCGTTGGCGAACAGGGTGATGCCATTCGCCTGGTCAGCCGCAAGCCGGGGCAGCTGGGGCAGGTGCTCGAACTGGTCCACGATGGCCAGACTCGCACGGTGAACCTGCCGCTGATCGGGGCCTATCAGGCGGCCAATGCCCTGGTATCGGCGGGGCTCGTGCTCGCTACCGGTGGAGAGCCTGCGCAGGTGTTCGATGCGCTTGGTCGGCTCCAGCCTGTGCGCGGGCGGCTCGAGCGGGCGGCAATCAGCCGTGCCGGGGCTCCGGTTTACGTTGACTATGCCCATACCCCTGACGCGCTTGAAGCGGCGATCGCCGCTCTTCGCCCGCATTGCTCTGGCCGCCTGATTGTCGTGTTTGGCGCCGGCGGCGATCGGGATGCAGGCAAGCGCCCGGAAATGGGCCGGGTTGTTGCCGCACAGGCTGATAGCGGGATCGTGACCGACGATAACCCGCGCAGCGAGGATCCAGCCGCGATCCGTGCCGCCGTACTCGCTGGCGGGGCAGGCCAACTCACAGAAATCGGCGATCGCCGGGCGGCTGTCGCCGCCGCGATTGCTCAGGCCGGGTGCGATGACATCGTGCTGATTGCCGGCAAGGGCCATGAACAGGGTCAGATTATCGGCGCGGGCGATACCCTGCGCGTGTTGCCCTTTGATGACGTTACCGTAGCCAGGGAGTGTGCTGCATGAATGCCGTTGCCCGGATCCTTGAATGGCCGATCGAACCCGAGGACGCGCACGGCCTGGCGCTGTGGACCGCTGCCGAGATTGCGGCGGCAACCGGCGGCACGGCAAGCGGCGATTTTGCCGTTTCGGGCGTGGAAATTGACAGTCGCGACGTGATCGAAGGGGACCTGTTCTTTGCCCTGAAGGGCGAAGCCATGGACGGCCACCGCTTCGTTGAGGCTGCCTTTGCCAAGGGTGCCGCCGCTGCTGTGGTCGACCGCCCGATCGATGGTCCGCACGTGCTGGTCGAAGATACCTCAAGGGCGCTTGAGCTTTTGGCAAAGGCCGCCCGCGAACGTACCCTGGCGCGGGTCATCGGCGTGACCGGATCGGTCGGCAAGACCGGCGTCAAGGAAGCGATTTTCGCCGCGCTGGATCGTGCCAGCCGAGGTCGGGCCCATCGCTCGGTCAAGAGCTACAACAACCATGTGGGCGTTCCGCTGAGCCTGGCCCGCACCCCCGCAGTCACGAAGTTCGGCATCTTCGAGATGGGCATGAACCACGCGGGCGAAATCCGCGCGCTGACGGCGCAGGTCCGCCCGCATGTTGCGCTGATTACCACGATTGCGCCTGCGCATATCGAGAACCTCGGTTCGATCGAGGCGATTGCCGATGCCAAGGCGGAAATCTTTGAAGGGCTGGAACCGGGCGGGACCGCGATCATCCCGGCTGACGTTGCCCAATATGGGCAGCTGCGGCGCACTGCCGAGCAACTGGGCGTCAGGATTGTCTCCTTCGGCCGCAGCGATTTTGCCGATGTACGCCTGCTCGATGCCGTGCCCGCGCCGGGCGGCGGTTCGCTGGTTACCGCCGACATGGGCGATCGGCGTCTCTGCTACACCGTCGCCACGCCGGGCGAACACTGGGTGGTCAATTCGCTAGCCGTGATCGCTGCCGTGCGGGAACTGGGCGGCGATCTTGGCTCGGCCGGCCTGGCTCTTGCTGAGCTGGAAGGCCTGACTGGTCGCGGTGCGCGCCATCGCCTGCCGGTCGACGGCGGCGTGGTCCTGCTGATCGACGAAAGCTACAACGCCAACCCGGCCTCGATGAAGGCAACTCTGGCCGAACTGGGCAAGACGACTGCTGCGCGCCGGATCGCCGTACTGGGCGCAATGAAGGAACTGGGCGAACATGGCCCGGCCTTCCATGCCGAGCTTGCTGTCCCGCTTCGGGACGCAAATGTCGATCACGTGGTGCTGGTGGGAGACGAGATGCTGCCATTGGCTCAGGAACTGGGGAAATCGGCCGCTACGGCGCTTGGCAAGACCATGACCTTCGCCCATTGCCAGACGGCTGGGGAGGCATTGGCGGCGCTGCGCAGGTTGGGTTTGCAGGCGGACGATGCCGTGCTCGTCAAAGGGTCGAATTCCGTCGGGTTGGGGGCCGTGGTCGCCGCCCTGACGCAGAACAAGGATTGAGATCAGGATGCTGTACCTGATCGCCGAATACTTCGAGTTTTCGGGGCTGGCGAACCTTATCCGCTACCAGACGTTCCGCGCGGGCGCAGCGTTGATGACCGCGCTGATCATCGGCCTGATCATCGGCCCGCGGTTCATCAACATGCTGCGCGTCCGCCAGGGCAAGGGCCAGCCAATCCGCGAAGACGGCCCGCAAAGCCACCTCGCCAAGCGCGGCACGCCGACCATGGGCGGACTGATGATCATGATCGCGCTGGTCGTCTCGATGCTGCTGTGGATGGACCTGTCCAGCCCGCTGGTCTGGGCCTGCCTGATGGTCACCAGCGGGTTCGGCCTGATCGGGTTCCTGGACGATTACGACAAGGTCAAGAAGCGCAGCACCGCCGGGGTGTCCGGACGGGTCCGTCTGGCAGCGGAATTCTTCGTGGCCGGGATGGCATCCTGGATCATCGTCAGCCAGACCAGCACCAACCTCTATGTCCCCTTCCTGTCGGGCCATTACATCCCGCTTGGTCCCGTTTACTTTGCTTTCGCTGCCTTTGTGATCGTTGGTGCGGGCAATGCGGTCAATCTTACCGACGGGCTCGATGGGCTGGCGACGATGCCGGTAATCATCGCCGCCGGGACCTTTGCGATCATCGCCTACCTGGCTGGCCGCGCCGACTTTTCGGCCTATCTGGGCATTCCCCACGTACCCCGTGCGGGCGAACTGGCGATCCTCTGTGCGGGAATCATGGGCGCGGGCCTGGCCTTCCTGTGGTTCAACGCGCCGCCGGCAGCAGTCTTCATGGGCGATACCGGCAGCCTTGCCCTTGGAGGGGCGCTGGGCGCGATCGCGGTCGCATCGCGGCATGAAATCGTCCTGGCGATTGTCGGCGGCCTGTTTGTGGCCGAGGCCCTCTCCGTGATCATCCAGGTTGCCGTCTACAAGCGTACCGGCAAGCGGGTGTTCAAGATGGCTCCGATCCACCACCATTTTGAGCAATTGGGCTGGAAGGAATCGACCGTGGTGATCCGCTTCTGGATCGTTTCGATCGTTCTTGCCCTGATTGGCCTGTCGACGCTCAAGCTGCGATGATCACCACGCCCGCCTTTTCTGGTAAGCGCTATGCCGTCCTTGGCCTTGCCCGTTCAGGCATGGCTGCGGTGGAAAGCCTGCTGGCGGGCGGGGCGCAGGTAACCGCCTGGGATAGCCGCGAGGAACCGCGCCGCGCCATTGAAGGCCGGGTTGAACTGGCCGATCCGCTCAGCATTGATCTGTCAGGATTTGCCGGCGTGGTCGTCTCGCCCGGCGTGCCGCTTAATACCCACCCGATTGCTGTCCATGCAGCGGCGGCCGGGGTCCCGGTGATTGGCGATATCGAACTGTTTGCCCTGGCCCGCTCAGAGCTAACTGCGCACCGCGTGGTCGGAATCACCGGCACCAACGGCAAATCAACCACCACGGCACTGGTCCATCACCTGCTGCAAAACGCGGCGCTGCCAACGCGGATGGGTGGCAACATTGGTCTGCCGGTGTTGGGTCAGGCGCCACTACCGCCGGGTGGGGTCTATGTGCTGGAACTATCCAGCTACCAGATCGACCTGACCCATTCGCTGGCCTGCGACGTTGCCGCGCTGCTCAACATCACGCCTGACCACCTTGATCGCTACGATGGTTTTGAAGCCTACGCCGCCAGCAAGGCTCGCCTGTTCGAAATGCAGCAGGTCGACCAAGCCGCGGTATTCGGCACTGGCGATCCCGACACCCGCGCTGTGGCCGAGCGGGAACTGGCGCGGCACGCGAGTGGCACGGTTCGCTGCGTTGACGGTGCAGACCTGCTGCATCTCCAGTCCGAATGGCCAACCTTACAGGGGCCGCACAATCTGCAAAACGCTGCTGTCGCGGTGGCGATTGCCGAGGCACTTGGGCTTTCCCAGGCACAATGGGCGCCCGCCTTGGCCACGTTCCGTGGCCTGCCGCACCGCATGGAACGGGTTGCGCAGGCTGATGGCGTGCTGTTCATCAATGATAGCAAGGCTACCAATCCGGCATCGACTGCCCCGGCTCTGGCGGCATTCCCACCCAATCCAACGAAGCGCATCCACTGGATTGTAGGCGGCTTGCCTAAAGGCGATGACCTTGACGAATGCGCGCCCTATTTCGCCAATGTTGCAGCAGCCTATACCATCGGTGAGGCGGGGCCACGCTTCACCGAACTGCTTGGACCGCACATGCCGGTGACCCGCAGCGAGATGATGTGCGATGCGATCCAGCAGGCGATGACGGCGGCCAAGCCGGGCGATGTGATCCTGCTTTCACCCGCCTGCGCCAGTTTCGATCAGTTCCGCGACTACGAGGCGCGCGGCGATAGTTTTCGCCAGATTGTTCAGGCCCTGATCGGCGATCAGGCTTCGCCAGGTGGAGAGGGGACGCACTGATGGCAACGCATCCGCCGTTTGTTCCCCGCGCCGGTCAAGGACCTCGGGCGGGTGGTCCGCGCCAGCGCAACCGCCGCAGTGAATTGGCCATCTGGTGGCGCGAGATTGATCGGGTGCTGCTTGGGCTGGTGCTGGTGCTGATGGCGCTTGGCACCCTGGCGGTTGCCGCTGGTTCACCTGCCAGCGCTCAGCGCCTTTCGACCGCAAGCGTCAAGCTTGATGATCTTCATTTCTTCTATCTGCACTTGCGCTGGCAATTCGTCGGCCTGCTGGCGATGTTCGGGGCGGCTGTCCTGCCAAAGGACATGGCGCGCCGCTTTGGCATAGTATTGGGCGCGGCCATGCTGGCCGGGCTGTTCCTGGTGCCGATTGTGGGCTCTACGGTCAACGGCGCCAAGCGGTGGCTAAATCTGGGCTTCTCACTCCAGCCGTCTGAATTTCTGAAGCCGGCCTTCGCGATCTGCCTGGCCTGGATCCTGTCCTGGCGTGCGCGGGATCCCAAGTTGCCGGTTCTGGCGCTTAGCACCGCAGCGATGTTGCTGGTGGTGTGTCTGTTGATGCTGCAGCCCGATCTGGGTTCGGCAATCCTGTTTGCCGGGGTCTGGTTTGTGCTCGCGCTGCTGGCTGGCATATCGGTCCAGCTGATCGGCGTTGTCTTCGCTGGCGGCCTCGGTGCAGTCACTCTGGCTTACATGTTCTATGAAAACGGTCGCAATCGGATTGACGCCTTCCTGGGCGGCGGTACCGCCTTCGATCAAGTGGACCTCGCCAGCCGCACGCTGCTTTCGGGCGGGTGGACCGGTACTGGCATCTGGCTCGGCAAGCGCAAGATGGCGCTGCCGGAGGCGCATACCGACTATATCTTTTCGGTGATCGGGGAGGAGTTCGGGCTGCTGATGTGCATGGTCATCGTGATGCTATATGTCGCGATCGTGCTGCGCGTGCTGCTGCGGCTACTCAAGGAGGAAGACCTGTTCACAACCCTTGCCGCGGCCGGTCTCACCGCCCAGTTGGGCGGACAGGCCTTCATCAACATCCTGGTGAACCTGCAGCTGTTTCCGTCAAAGGGGATGACACTGCCGCTGATTTCCTACGGTGGTTCGTCCACCATCGCCCTTTGTCTTGGCGTAGGCCTGCTGCTGGCGATTACTCGCCGCAATCCGTTCATCGAGCGTGAGCAGTTCAAGATCGACAGCCTGGGAGACATCCTGAAATGACCGGCGTGACCCGGCATTATGTCCTTGCGGCCGGTGGGACCGGCGGGCACCTGATCCCGGCCTTTGCCCTTGCGGTAGAGCTGGAGCGCCGCGGCCATCATGTTGCCCTGGTGACCGATACGCGCGGAGCCAAACTGCCCGGCAAACCGGACAGTCTGGTGGCCCATGTTCTCCCGGCTGGACGGATCGGCAAGAACCCATTGCATTGGCCCAAGGGCTTCGGCGCAATCCTTGAAGGCAAGCGCATGGCCGAACGGCTGTTTGAAAGCTTTCAGCCATCCTGTGTGGTCGGTTTCGGCGGCTATCCCGCCTTCCCGACACTATGGGCTGCGACTGCCACCGGTGTGCCGAGTGTCATCCATGAACAGAACGCGGTGCTGGGTCGGGTCAACCGCTTGCTGGCCAAGCGGGTCGATGCGATCGCCACGTCGTACCAACAGGTTGACCGGCTCAAGGCGAAGCTTGCGCTGAAGACCCACCTCGTGGGCAACCCGGTTCGCGCCGAGGTCCTGACCCTCCGCAACGAACCGTTTCCGTCCTTTACAGAGGACGGGCTGCTGCGCGTGCTGGTGACCGGTGGCAGCCAGGGTGCGAACGTGCTTTCGCAGGTTGTGCCCGATGCGCTGGCCATGCTTCCTGCCGCGCTGCGCAGCCGTCTGCAGGTCACCCAACAGTGCCGTCCAGAGGACATCGAGGCTGTCCGCGCCCGCTATGCCGGCCATGATATCCCGGCGGAACTGGGCACCTATTTCGAGAACATGGCAGAGCGGCTGGCTGATACCCATCTGTTCATCGGCCGCGCTGGTGCTTCGACCATTGCCGAACTGACTGCCGTCGGGCGCCCGGCAATCCTGGTTCCTCTGCCAATCGCAACCGACGATCATCAAGCCGCGAACACACGTGAAATCTGCGCGGCAGGCGGTGCGCGGATGATCCGCCAGGACAAGTTCACCGCGGCCGAAGTCGCCAAGCAGATCCTCGCCATCGCGCAGAGTCCGGAAACGCTTGCCAATGCAGCCCATGCCGCGTGGAACTGCGGCTATCCCAAGGCTGTGCAAGATTTGGCTGACCTGGTGGAAAGCTTTGGCGGCGCGCCGCTGATGGATGTGATCCGCGTGGCGGAATCATCAAGCGCGGCGACTGCTCTGGGCGGTGCTACGGCCGCTGGTTAGGAAGACGAATAATGAAGGGCGTAGGCACAGACATCGGCACGATCCATTTCGTCGGCATCGGCGGGATCGGGATGTCGGGTATTGCCGAGGTGATGCATAACCTGGGCTATTCGGTGCAGGGCAGTGACATTGCCGAAGGCTATGTCGTTGAAGGGCTGCGCGCGCGCGGGATCAAGGTGATGATCGGCCACAAGGCCGAGAATCTGGGCGATGCGGCGGTTGTGGTTACTTCCACGGCGGTTAGGCGGGACAACCCGGAAGTCGTCTTGGCGCTGGAAAATCGCGTACCGGTTGTCCGCCGCGCTGAAATGCTGGCAGAGCTGATGCGGTTAAAGCGCACGGTTGCCGTGGCCGGAACGCATGGCAAGACCACCACAACCTCGCTGGTGGCGGCCCTGCTCGATGCCGGCGGGGTTGATCCGACCGTCATCAACGGCGGGATCATCAACTCCTACGGCTCCAACGCGCGGCTCGGCGAGAGCGAGTGGATGGTGGTTGAGGCGGATGAGAGCGATGGTTCGTTTCTTCGCCTCGACGGGACCATTGCGGTCGTCACCAACATCGATCCCGAACACCTTGACCACTACGGCAGCTTTGACGCGATCAAGGATGCCTTCGTCGAATTTATCGAGAATGTGCCGTTTTATGGCTGCGCCGTCCTCTGTATCGATCACCCCGAAGTCCAGGCCGTGATCCCCAAGGTCCGCGACCGCCGCGTGGTGACCTATGGCTTTTCCGCCCAGGCTGATGTCCGCGGGGAAAATGTGACGCCGTTCCCCGGCGGCAATCGGTTCGACGTGGTGATCCGCCAGCGCGACGGCTCCTCGCGCAGGATTGACGGGATCGAACTGCCGATGCCCGGGCGCCACAATGTTCAGAACGCACTCGCCGCCGTGGGCGTCGCGGTCGAAATGGGCTGTGCCGACAGCGTGATCCAGACCGGCTTTGCCAAGTTCGGCGGGGTCAAGCGCCGCTTCACCAAGGTCGGCGAGATCGACGGCGTTACGATTATCGACGATTATGGCCACCATCCGGTTGAAATCCGGGCTGTTTTGGCCGCCGCGCGCGAAGGGGTGCAGAACCGCGTCATCGCCGTTGTCCAGCCGCACCGCTTTACCCGCCTGCGCGATCATCTGGCGGAATTCCAGGCCGCCTTCAACGATGCCGATATCGTTTATGCGGCCCCGGTCTATGCTGCTGGCGAAGCGCCGATCGAAGGTGTCGATTCCGCCGCGCTGGTTGCCGGAATCAAGGCGCGCGGTCACCGCTCGGCCCAGCTGATCGCCAGCGCCGATGCCCTGGCTGCCGAGCTTGCCAATGTTGCCCAGCCAGGTGACATGGTGGTCTGCCTTGGCGCGGGCGACATCACCAAGTGGGCCGGCGGGCTAGAGGCCGCGATCCGTGTTTTCCGGACTGGCGGATGAACGCCGGTACGCTCCCCTCTGTCCGGGGCAAGCTGACCCCTTCGGCCCCACTGGCTCCGCTTGTCTGGTTCAAGTCCGGCGGGTCGGCCGAGTGGCTGTTTGAGCCCAAGGACCTGGCCGATCTGCAAGACTTTCTGCGCGCGCTTGATTCGGCGGTGCCTGTGATGGCGCTTGGTCTCGGTTCCAACATGATTGTGCGCGATGGCGGGGTACCGGGCGTAGTGGTGCGGCTGGGTAAGGCCTTTGCCAAAGTGGAGCGGATAGACGACCTGACGCTGAATTGCGGCGGCGGTGCGTCTGGCATCCTCGTCTCTTCGAC
>JBEGJL010000094.1:0-3512 GCA_041184605.1 Pseudomonadota bacterium | reverse complement strand
ATATTGGTCAGGCGTGCCGATATCGCAAGCCAGTTCCAGCCGGTGACCATTCGGATCGAAGAAATAGATCGAACGGAAAATGCCGTGATAGGTCGGCCCCAGCACGTCCACGCCCTGCGCCTCAAGATGCGCCTTGGCGGCCAGCAGCGCATCAAGATCAGCCACCTTGAATGCCAGATGCTGGACCCAGGCCGGGGTGTTGGGGTCCTTGCCCATCTCCGGCTGGTTCGGCAACTCGAAGAAGGCCAACACATTGCCGCCCCCGCAATCGAGGAACACGTGCATGTAGGGATCGAATTCCCCGGTCGAGGGCACGTGATCCTCGGCAAAGGCCGTCGTGTACCGCATGCCCAGCACGCGGCCGTACCACTCCACCGTCTCCTTCGCGTCGCGGCAGCGATAGGCGACGTGATGGATGCGCTCGAGCTGGATTGCGCTCACTGCTCGGCCCCTTCAACCTGCAGCGCGCCGCGGCGGATCTGGTCGGCCTCGATCGACTTGAACAGGGCGGTAAAATTGCCCTCGCCAAAGCCTTCGTCCTTCTTGCGCTGGATGAATTCGAAAAAGACCGGGCCAATCATCGTCTGGCTGAAAATCTGCAGCAGCAGGCGCGGATCGTTATTCTGGGTCGATCCATCAAGCAGGATGCCCCGCTTTTGCAGCTCTTCCACCGGCTCACCGTGGCCGGGCAGCCGCTCATCGAGCATTTCGTAATAGGTCGCCGGCGGTGCGGGGGCAAAAGGCGTGCCCAGCGCGGCCAGCCTGTCCCACACCGCATAGAGATCATCACAGGCAAAGGCGATGTGCTGGATCCCCTCGCCGTTATAGGCGCGCAGGTATTCCTCGATCTGGCCGCCGCCACCGGCGCCCTCTTCGTTCAGCGGGATGCGGATCTTGCCATCAGGCGCGGTCATCGCCTTGCTGGTCAGGCCGGTATATTCACCCTTGATGTCGAAATAGCGGATTTCGCGGAAACCGGCGATCCGCTCATAAAACGCCGCCCAGTGGGCCATCCGCCCGCCATAAACGTTGTGGGTCAGATGATCGATCACATGCAGGCCCGTGCCAACCGGGTGGCGATCGACGCCGGCATGGTAAACGAAATCGATGTCATAGATCGACAGGTCCGCGCCATAGCGATCGATCAGGTAAATCATCGATCCGCCGATCCCGCGGAAGGCCGGGAGGCGCAGTTCCATTACCCCGGTCCGGCTTTCCACCGGCTCGGCCCCGCGCGCAATCGCTTCGGCATAGGCCTTGGCCGCATCGCGGACGCGCCAGGCCATCCCGCAGGCCGAAGGGCCGTGTTCCTGCGCGAAGTACCAGGCCGGGCTCTTCGGCTCGTAATTGGCGATCAGGTTGATATCGCCCTGCCGCCACAGCTGGACGTCCTTTGAGCGGTGGCGCGCAATCTCGGTAAAGCCCATGGCGGCGAACACCGGCTCGAGCACGCCCTTTTCCGGCGCGCAGAATTCGACGAATTCGAACCCGTCGAGACCCAGCGGGTTTTCGAAAAGGTCGGCCATGGGGACTTGCTCCTAATGCGCTTCCGGTTTCATATGAAACTAAATGCCGCGCGGCGCGGAGTCAAGGTTTCGTCTCGCTCCAGCAGCGCTCAGAACCGCGGCATTTGCTGGCTCGCGCAGTGGAACGAGCCGCCGCCGGCCAGCACCGCATCGGCCAGCACGCCAACCACCTGCCGATCCGGGAACAGCGCCTGGATTGCCGCCACCCCGTCTTCATCGTGCTTGGTGCCATAGGTGGGCACGACGACCACATGGCTGGTGACGGCGAAGTTCATGTAGCTGGCCGGCTCGATCCGCCCACCATCGCTTTCCACCCGACCGGGCGAGGGTACTTCTGCAACCTGCAATCCGAACGTTTCGGCACGGCGCTTGGCATCGGCATAGATTTCAGCGTTCGGATCATCCGAACCGGTGGCGCGCGGCACGGCCAGCACGCCGGGCGCGACAAAACGGGCCAGGTTATCGACATGGCCATCGGTGTGATCGTTGATCAGGCCACCCCCCAGCCACAGCACCCGGTCAAAGCCCAGGTCGCGCGCCAGTCGCGCCTCAAGGTCAGCGCGGGACAACTGCGGGTTGCGGTTGGGGTTAAGCAGGCATTGCTCGGTCGTGGCGACGAGGCCGGTTCCATCGCAATCAAGCGCACCGCCTTCAAGGATCCAGTCCCCTGCCGCCACCGGCAGCCCGGCGCTTTCCGCCAATTCCGCGCCGATCTCTTGATCGCCGTCCATCAGATACTTGCCGCCCCAGCCGTTGAAGCCGAACCGCTGGCCCAGCGGCCGGCTATCGTGCTGCACCACCAGCGGACCGGTATCACGCAGCCAGACATCGCCATAGCGGCGCGTTTCCAGTTTCACCGCCGCGCTGCACAGGGCGCTGGCGCGGGTCCAGTTGGCTTCATCCCGCACGATCAGGCGCACTTCCTGCCCGCTTTCGGCCACGGCGTTGGCGAAAGCGGCAATCTGTTCCTGCGCGCGTTCCAGAAAGCCCGGCCACTCCACAGGGTCATGCGGAAAGCCGATCCAGATCCAGTCCTGCGGATGCCATTCGGGCGGCATCCACACCGTGGGCTTGGCCATTACTTGCCGCCCTTCAGGCTCTTGTCGCGGATCGCGCGGAATTCGTCGGTCGGGTGCCAGTTGGGCCAGTCGGTGGTCATCGCCAGGCTGCGGCCCAGGCGGTAGAACAGCTCACCATCCTGCAACATGCCCGACCAGTCCCAATTGGGATCAAATTCGTCTGCCGGGCCGTGATAGGCTTCCTTGTTATAGCGTGCCGCGGCGGCTTCACCGGCTTCCTTGCCGCCCTTCACCCAGTCATTGCCGCGGCCCAGGTTGAACATCGGCACGCCGCGCTTGGCCATGCTGAAGTGGTCCGAGCGATAGTAATAGCCGCGCTCGATATCGCTTTCAGGCGACTGGTGCAGGCCCATGGCCTTGGTTACGGCGTTAACGTAACGCGTAAGCTCGCTCTTGTCGCCGCCCACCACTTCGAAATCGCGTGAGGCAGAGCCCGGTGAAAGCGCGTCCATGTTCACCCCGCCAACGGTCTTGGCCAGCGGATAGACCGGGTTCGCGCCATAGTATTCGCTGCCCAGCAGCCCCGATTCCTCCAGCGTCACCGCCAGGAAGACCTGGCTGCGATCAGCCGGGCCAGCCTTGACATTGGCTTCGGCCAGGGCGGCGAGCATGGCCGTGCCGGTGGCATTGTCTACCGCGCCGTTGCAGATGTCGTCACCCTTGGCATCGGCCTTGCAGCGGCCCAGGTGATCCCAGTGGCCGGTGTAGAGCACATATTCGTCCGGCCGCTTCTTGCCCGGCTGGATGCCGATCACGTTCTTGGACATGGCGGTGCGCAGCTGGTTGTCGAAATTGAGGCTGGCCTTCAGGCCCAGCGGCACGGCCTTGAACCCGCGCTGCTTCGCCGCTGCGGTCAGCTTGGTCAGGTCCTGCCCGGCGGCCTTCAGGATCGCTTCGGCCACCGGCT
>JBEGJL010000093.1:0-3364 GCA_041184605.1 Pseudomonadota bacterium | reverse complement strand
GTCATGATAAACGCCTTTGGCGCAAGGCTATCGGTTTGCCAACACTGCCTTGGCACTTGCCTTTCGGGTGATTCCCGCTTAGTGGCCCGCGCTTCATTGACACGGATTCGATGACCTGCCTGGCGAACAAGGGCTGCCATGGCCGGTTGACGTGTCTCGAACAAGGAGACGAAAATGCCCAAGCTCAAGACCAAGAGCGGCGTCAAAAAGCGCTTCAAGCTCACCGCAACCGGCAAGATCAAGCACGGCGCGGTTGGCAAGCGTCACCGTTTGATCAGCCACAACGCCAAGTACATCCGCCAGCATCGCCGCACCGACACGATCTCTGACGCAGACGCGAAGACGATCAAGAAGTGGGCGCCCTACGGGCTCAACTGAGGAGTACTGAAAGATGAGCCGTATCAAGCGGGGTGTTACCACCCGTGCCAAGCACAAGCGGATTCTGGATCAGGCGAAGGGCTATCGTGGCCGTCGCAAGAACACCATTCGCGTTGCCCGTCAGGCCGTCGAAAAGGCTGGCCAGTACGCCTATCGCGACCGCAAGGTTAAGAAGCGGACCTTCCGCGCCCTGTGGATCCAGCGCATCAACGCTGCGGTCCGCGCCGAAGGCCTGACCTATTCGCAGTTCATCCACGGCACCAAGCTGGCCGGGATCGAACTGGACCGCAAGGCCATGGCCGACCTGGCAATGAACGAAGGCGGCGTTTTCGCTGCTGTCATCGCCCAGGCCAAGGCTGCCCTGCCGGCCTAAGCCGCAGGCAGCATTGCCAAGCGCAAGGGGCGCGGATGGGAAACCGTCCGCGCCCTTTTCGTTTTAGCCCGCGCCGGGCGCGCAGCACCGAATCGCAGATTCGGTTTTGACCCTGCCCGCAAGGCCGCTAAAGGCGCCCCTTCAAGCAAAGGACAGGGCTCTACCAGTGGATTACGCAAGCACCCGTGAAGCGGCGCTGGCACGCATCGCCGCCGCGCAGGATCTCGACGCGTTGGAGGCCCTGCGGATCGAGTTTCTGGGCAAGCAGGGTTCGATCTCGGGCCTGCTCAAGACCCTGGGCGCGATGTCGCCGGAAGAGCGGCAGAGTGTTGGCCCGCAGATCCACGCATTGCGCGAAGGCGTGACCGACGCCCTGGGCACCCGCAAGGCTGGGCTGGAAGCTGCCGTGCTGGAAGCACGCCTGACCAGTGAAACGGTCGACCTGACCCTGCCCGCGCCCGATGCGCCGCGCGGTTCGGTCCACCCGGTCAGCCAGGTGATGGACGAACTGGCCGAAATCTTTGCCGACCTGGGCTTCGCCGTTGCGACCGGGCCGGAGATTGAGGACGACTGGCACAATTTCACCGCGCTCAATATCCCGGAAAGCCACCCGGCCCGCGCGATGCACGATACCTTCTATTTCCCGGACAAGGATGCCGAAGGGCGCGCCATGCTGCTGCGCACCCACACCAGCCCGGTCCAGATCCGGTCGATGCTGGAACAGGGTGCCCCGATCCGCATCATCGCGCCGGGCCGCGTCTACCGCAGCGACAGCGATGCCACCCACACGCCGATGTTCCATCAGGTTGAAGGGCTGGTGATCGACAAGGGCATCCACCTGGGGCACCTCAAGTGGACGCTGGAAACCTTCCTCAAGGCCTTCTTTGAGCGCGACGACATCGTCCTGCGCCTGCGGCCCAGCTATTTCCCCTTCACCGAGCCTTCGGTGGAGGTCGACGTTGGCTTCGCACTGGTCAATGGCAAGCGGGTACTGGGCGGATCGGGCGATGCGCCCGGTCACGGCTGGATGGAACTGCTGGGCAGCGGGATGGTCAACCGCAAGGTGATCGCCGCCGGTGGCCTTGATCCGGATGAATGGCAGGGCTTTGCCTTTGGCGTCGGCGTCGATCGCCTGGCCATGTTGAAGTACGGCATGGATGACCTGCGCGCCTTCTTCGATGGCGATGCCCGCTGGCTGTCGCATTATGGCTTCAACCCCAACGACGTGCCGACCCTGTCGGGCGGCGTCGGCACTGCGGCTTAAGGAGGGCGGCACCATGAAGTTCTCGCTTTCCTGGCTCAAGGACCACCTCGACACCACGGCTTCGGTCGAGGAGATTTCGGCCAAGCTCAACGCCGTGGGGCTTGAGGTGGAAGGGATCGAGGATCCCGCCGCCAAGCTCGCCGGGTTCAAGGTCGCCAAGGTGCTGACCGCCGAACGCCACCCCAATGCTGACAAGTTGCAGGTGCTGACCGTCGATACCGGCGATGGCAATCCGCTGCAGGTGGTCTGCGGCGCGCCCAATGCCCGCGCGGGGCTGGTCGGCGTGCTGGGCCTTCCCGGTGCGGTCGTTCCCGCCGGCGGGTTCGAGCTGAAAAAGAGCGCGATCCGCGGGGTCGAGAGCAACGGCATGATGTGCTCCACCCGTGAGCTGGAGCTGGGTGACGATCACGACGGGATCATCGAACTGCCGGCCGATGCGCCGATCGGCACCAATTTCGCCGATTATCACGGCTCTGATCCGGTGTTCGACGTGGCGATCACGCCCAACCGTCCGGATTGCATGGGCGTTTATGGGATCGCCCGCGATCTGGCCGCCGCCGGCCTTGGCACGCTGAAGCCGATTGCGGTGCAAGCCGTGCCGGGCAGCTTCCCCTGCCCGTTGCCGATCCGCACCGACGATCCCGATGGCTGCCCGGCCTTCTTCGGCCGCGCCATCCGCGGGGTCAAGAACGGTGCCTCGCCGCAGTGGATGCAGGACCGGCTGCTGAGCGCCGGCCAGCGGCCGATCTCGGCGCTGGTCGACATTACCAACTATGTCATGCTCGCCTATGGCCGCCCGGCCCACGCCTATGACCTGGCCAAGCTGAGCGGCGCGATCTTCGCCCGCCGCGCCCAGGATGGCGAGCAGGTGCTGGCGCTCAACGGCAAGGAATACACGCTGACTTCGGCGATGACCGTGATCGCTGATGATCGAGGCGTGCATGACATCGCCGGGATCATGGGTGGTGAGCATTCGGGCTGTTCGGACGAGACGACCGATGTGCTGCTGGAAGTGGCCTATTTCGACCCGGTCCGGATTGGTGAAACCGGCCGCGCCCTCAATCTGACGTCTGATGCCCGCGCCCGGTTTGAGCGCGGGGTCGATCCGGCCTTCCTCGATGCTGGCCTTGCGATCCTGACCGAGCTGATCGTCGAAATCTGCGGCGGTGAGCCGAGCGAAGTGATCCAGGCGGGCACGCCTCCGGCCGGGACGAAGGTCGTGGCCTATGACACCGCCCTGGCCGAGGGCCTGGGTGGCGTGGCCATCCCCGCCGATCGCCAGCGCGAAATCCTGGGCGCGCTGGGCTTCAGCGCCGATGCGCAGTGGAACGTGACGGTTCCCAGCTGGC
>JBEGJL010000092.1:0-2627 GCA_041184605.1 Pseudomonadota bacterium | reverse complement strand
GGTGATACCCCCCCTGGCTGTGTCCCGCGATGACGAAGGGGCTGCCCGGCGGGATGCTGGCGATGAATTGGTCAAAGGCTGCCGAAACGTCACCGTAGGCCAGGTCCAGCGCCTGTTGCGCTTCGGGCTTGTCGCTCACAAAGGCACCGAAAGTGGCTTGTCGGTACCGCGGCGCCCAGACCTGCTCGGATACGTTGAATGGCGTGGCGGCCGCCCTTACCATCATGCCCGCAATCCGGTTGGCATCTGCATCGTCGAGCGGTGCGTTCCAGTGCGTCCGCTTGAGGTAGCTGGTCGGGTGGATGAAGAAGACCGGAACGTCCAGCTTCTTGTCCTCTGCCTTGAAACCTGTCGGCAACCACTGCGCCGGGCCAGAGGCTTGCAGGCCAGGCCGGGCCAGCCACATTGCGGGATCGGCATAGGCGATGCCGTTCGCCGCAGGTTGCTGCTCAAAAGCTGCCGCCGGAGTGAAGGCCACCCGGGTCAGCTGCTCTGGATAGAACCCCAATGCCAGCCGGCCGGCAATGAACACGACTATCAGTGCAGCGATGACGTAAAGAAACTTTCGCGCCATTGATTAAACCTTTATCGCCGCTTCGGAGCGGTCGTTGCGTTCCGACTGGCGCTCCAGCGCAACCTTCAGCATCGCAACCAGTGGGTCCGCCAGCATCAGGCCGATGATCCCGAACAGTGCACCCATGATCAGCTGGGCACCAAGGACCAGCGCCGGGGCGAGGTCGGCCGTCTTCTTGGCGATCATCGGTACGATGATGTTGCCGTCCACCGTCTGGACCACAACATAGACGATGATGCAGTAGACCCCCATTTCCCAGCCGCCGGAAAAGCCGACCAGGACCATCAGCAGGCCGGAAATTGGCGCGCCGATGTTGGGCAGGAAGGCCAGCAGGCCAGTCAGCAGTCCCAGCAATCCCGCCATCGGTACGCCGTAAATCGCCAACATCAGCCAGGTGCCGACGCCTTCAACCGCCATGCCGACCAGCCGGCCAAACATCAGCATGCGCAGGGTCTTGCCCATCTGGGCGGCGGTGACATCAAAGGAATCACGCTCTTCGCGCGGCAACATCCAGGCAAAACCGCGCCGGTAAAGCTGCGGCTCAGCCGCGAAGTAGATGCCCATGACCACGATCAGGAATGCCGTGGTCAGGCCGCCGATCACGCCCCCAACCGCAGACGTGACCTGACGGACGCCGCCGATTGCCTGCTCGATCAGGGCCTGGACATTGCCGGTATTGATGCGGAAGCCATGGGTTTCGAGCCAGGCAGCGACCTTCAGGGCCTGGGCCTGGACAATTGCCGGGAGTTCAGAGGCTTGGGCAGCGATCTGGCTGCCGGCAAACATGACCGTCCAGGTGAGGAAGGCGACAGCCAACAGCAGGACCAGCGTTACCCGGATCGCCCGGTTGACGGGCAGAACCCGGCCAAGCAGCCGGGCGCCACCGTCGATCATGGCGGCAAAAACCATCCCGCCAAAGATGACCAGCAGCGGCTGCGCCAGCAGCACCGCCAGTGCCACCAGCCCGACCATCCCGATCCAGACAAAGGCCCGCTTTGCCTCATGGCGCAGCAGCGGGTCGGAAATGTCGGTCGGGCCAACCACAGGCCCGGTTGGAACTGCCGGCTTGCGGCTGCGCCGGCTCTTCGCCGTGCTATCGTTGGGGGTTACGGCCATGGCGGGAATTCTCCGCGTTACTTGCCTTGCTGCACGTGGACGGGCCGCAGGCTGCGCCAGGCGCGGTCACCGCGCAGCGCGCCCCACCAGCTCAGCGGGTTCCAGCTTTCGCTGCCATTGAGGCTGAAGGTGGTGAATTCGGCGCGGCCGCCGATGTCATAAAGCGGGACCGGCCCGCCTAGGCCATTCTCCCACAGCGCGGCGCGGCTGTCCGCCGAATGGTCGCGATTGTCGCCCATCAGGAAGACGTGGCCTTGCGGCACGGTTATCTCGTCCATGTTGTCGAGGCTCTGCTGCATGTGATCGATCACAATATAGCTCGCCCCGTTGGGCAGTGTCTCACGGAAGGCGGGGATTTCGTAAACCACTCGGCCAGATGGGAGGCGGACCTTGTAGTTCTCAAAATAGCTATAGCACGGGCTGCCATCGCAGGTCAGTTCGGGGTCTTCCGGCAGCTGAACCGAAGGTTCGATCGCCCGCGCTACCGGCTTGCCGTTCAGGATGACAATGCCGTCCTTCACCGCAATCCGATCGCCAGGTCGGCCAATGACCCGCTTGATCAGATCTTCCTCGCGGTTGGCCGGGACCACGATGACGATGTCGCCATAGTCCGGTGTGCCGCCGAGCACGCGCCACTTGCCGCGCGGCAGCAGGTGGAAGCTGACCGAAGACCAGTTGAAACCGTAGGGAAACTTCGAGACGACCAGCCGGTCTCCCACCAGCAGGTTCGGCATCATCGAAATTGACGGGATATAGAACGGCTTGGCCACGAAGCTGTGAAACGCCAGGACAGCCAGCAGCATCAGCGCCAGGCTTTTGATCTCGGCCAGCCAGTTGACCTTTTCGGGCTCTCCAGCGCCAGCTGGGGCAGGGGTGTTCTGTTCAGTCATGGGTACCGTCATTTGGGGCGGGCCTCGATGATTACAAAGGCCTGGGC
>JBEGJL010000091.1:0-3311 GCA_041184605.1 Pseudomonadota bacterium | reverse complement strand
ACCGTGCTGACCCTTTATCCGGAGATGTTCCCGGGGCCGCTTGGCGTCAGCCTTGCTGGCCGTGCCCGGGAAGAGGGCAAGTGGTCGCTGGATGCCGTTCAGATTCGCGATTTCGCGATCGACAAGCACAAGACCGTTGACGATACGCCTGCCGGCGGCGGGGCCGGGATGGTGCTGCGGGTCGACGTGCTGGCCGCTGCGATCGACCATGCCCGCAGCCGCAGTCCGGAAGCCCCAGTGATCGCAATGACTCCGCGCGGCAAGCCGTTGACCCAGGCCCGCGTGCGCGAACTGGCGGCGGGGCCCGGGGTGACAATCCTGTGCGGCCGCTTTGAAGGCTTCGACGAACGAATTTTCGAGGGACGGCAGGTCGAGGAAGTCTCTATCGGCGACATTATCCTGTCTGGCGGCGAGCCGGCCGCGCTGATGCTGCTAGACGCTTGCATTCGCCTGCTTCCCGGCGTAATGGGCGCCCCTTCCAGTGGGTCCGAGGAATCGTTCGAGAACGGTTTGTTGGAATATCCCCACTATACCCGACCCGCTGAGTGGGAAGGGCGCACGATCCCTGAAGTGCTGCGATCGGGGGATCATGCGAAGATCGCGGAGTGGCGCAAGCTGCAGTCCGAGATCGATACACGGTCACGCAGGCCGGATCTTTGGGAGCGTCATGAGGGCGCTCGGGTCCTGTCTGCCTCTGGCGCGCGGCGTGAAAAGAAGGACTGAGGATCATGAACCTGATCCAGCAGATCGAGGCCGAGGAAATTGCCAAGGCCGCCAAGGATATTCCGGAGTTTCGCCCCGGTGACACCGTCCGCGTCGGCGTGAAGGTGATCGAAGGCGATCGTAGCCGTGTGCAGGCCTTTGAAGGTGTCTGCATTGCGCGCGCCAACAAGGGCATCGGCAGCAACTTCACCGTCCGCAAGATGAGCTTCGGTGAAGGCGTGGAACGCGTGTTCCCGCTCTACTCGCCGACGCTCGACAGCATCACCGTCGTCCGCAAGGGCGTGGTGCGTCGTGCCAAGCTCTATTACCTGCGCGGCCGCACCGGCAAGCGCGCTCGCATTGCCGAGCGTCGCGACGTGCGCAGCGACGCCGAGTAAGCGTACCTGCGCTAGGCTCTGGCGCTGCCAGCAAAGCTGTTTAGAGAAGGGCGTCCCGGCTGGCCGGGGCGCCCTTTTCGTTGTGTGAGTTTGCTGTGTCGCCAGTTACCCGTTTGCTTGTCGCCTGCGCGTTGGTCGCGCTTGGCCCCGTCACACCGCTCCTCGCCCAGAATCCCGCGGAGAACCCTGTGCCCGCAGCTCAATCGCTGACCTTCGAACGCGTCTTTGCCAGTCCCGGCCTGTCGGGTGCCGTGCCCCGGGGCGTGAAGCTCTCCCCCGATGGCCGCTATCTGACTTTGCTTCGTAACCGCGCCGATGACCGGGAACGGTATGATCTTTGGGGATTTGATCGGACGACCGGCAAATGGACCATGCTGGTTGATTCCTTAAAGCTCGGGTCAGGCAAGGATCTGTCCGAGGCCGAGAAGATGCAGCGCGAGCGCCTGCGCATTGGCGATCTTAAAGGGATCGTGACCTACGAATGGGCGGCAGACAGCAAGGCCATTTTGGTGCCGCTGGATGGCGATCTCTACCTCGCGCGGCTCGACGGGACGGTGCAGCGCCTGTCCGATACGCCTGAGGACGAACTCAACCCAGCCCTGAGCCCGAAGGGAGCCTATGTTTCCTTCGTTCGCGGGCAGCGGCTGTGGACAGGAAAGATCGGCGAAGCGGCGCAGGCTGTAACCCCGGCCGAGCAGTCCGAAACGGTCTTCTGGGGCGAGGCCGAGTTCGTTGCGCAAGAAGAAATGGACCGTCACACCGGCTATTGGTGGGCTCCCGATGATAGCCGCATCGCCGTCGAGCGGTTTGATGAAGCAGCGGTCGCGGTGGTCACCCGCGCCGCGATCGGGGCGGAAGGTACAAAGACCTATGACCAGCGGTATCCGCTGGCCGGTACGGCCAATGTCGCGGTCGCACTATTCGTGCAGAAGCCCGATGGCAGCGAACGGGTCGAGGTGGACCTTGGTTCGGACAAGGACATTTACCTGGCCAGGGTTGATTGGGCACCCGATGGCAAGACGCTATACGTGCAGCGCGAGGATCGCGGCCAGACGCGGCTTGATATGCTGGCGGTCGACCCCCTCACGGGGAAGAGCCGGGTTCTCTTCACCGAAACGGCGGCCAAGGGCCACTGGATCGATCTCTCTCACAGCTACCGCTTTCTCAAGGACGGCAGTCTGGTCTGGTGGTCACAGCGCGACGGGTTCGGCCACCTCTGGCATTTCAAGCAGGGCAAGTGGCGGCAACTGACCAAAGGGGACTGGGTTGTTACCGATTTGGTCGGGGTCGATCAGGCCAGCGGCACGGTCTTCTTCACTGCCACGAAGGACGACCCACTGGCGCATCAGGTCTATTCCATCGACCTGTCCAATCCCGCCAAGGTTGAGCGGCTGACCGAGCTGGGCTTTCACAACAGCGCCAGCATGGACAAGTCGGGCAAATCGCTGCTGATCTCGCGTTCGTCGCTCAATCAGCCGCCGCAGGTCTATCTGGCCGACCAGAACGGCAAGCGGATCGCCTGGGTTGAGGAAAACAAGCTCGACGGCAAGCATCCTTACGCTCCGTACCTGGCCAGCCACCGCCCGGTCGAATTCGGCACCATCAAGGCTGCCGATGGCACCGTGCTGCACTGGAATATGATCACGCCGCCGCCGGAGCCGGGTAAGCGCTATCCGGTGTTCTTCTCGCACTATGGTGGACCCAGCAACCAGCAGGTGCTCCGTGCGTGGATGAGCCCGCTGGCCCAGGCGATTGTCGACAAGGGCTTTATCTACTTCCAGATCGACAATCGTGGTTCGGACAATCGCGGGGTCGATTTCTCGAAGCAGATCTATCGGGCCATGGGTGGCGTTGAAGTGGCCGACCAGTTGATCGGGGCGCAGTACCTGAAGTCGCTGCCCTTCGTGGATGGCAGCAAGATCGCCACCTATGGCTGGTCCTACGGTGGCTACATGACGTTGAAGATGCTACAGGCCAATCCGGGGGTCTATGCCGCCGGGATTGCCGGTGCGCCAGTGACCAAGTGGGAACTTTACGACACCCATTATACCGAACGCTACATGGGCGATCCAAAGGCCGATGCCGGTGCCTATGCCAAGTCCAATGCCATGGCGGATACGGCCAAGATCAAGGACCCGCTTTTGCTGATCCACGGCATGGCCGACGATAACGTGGTGTTCGAAAATTCATCCGCCCTGATTGCGAAGATGC
>JBEGJL010000090.1:0-4601 GCA_041184605.1 Pseudomonadota bacterium | reverse complement strand
GAACAGTGCGGCGGTCGATTACTTCCGCAATCGGGCCGATCGCAGCAATGTGCCCAGCCTGCTGAGCCAGGATGACCGGGCCTATTACCGTGACCTGTTCAGTGCGATTGACCGGGCGGATTGGGCCAAGGTGCAGGACATGTTTGCCCAGCGGCAGGATGGCCCGCTGCATCAGGTGGCCCTGGCCGAATATTTCCTGGCCCCGACTTCACCCAAGATCGAGCTGGATGCCCTGAACGCCTGGCTGGCCAAGGGATCGACCCTGCCGCAGGTGGAACAGATCACCCTGCTGGCGCAAAAGCGCGGCGCGACCATGCTGCCGCCGCTGCCGCAGGCCGGCGCTCTGGTCAGCCTGCCGACCCGCGCCAAGCGCATTCGCCCGCGGGACACCAATGACGGGACCATGCCGCCTGCTGTCGCCGCAGCGATCAATGCCAGCATCAAGGCTGATAACCCGGCCGGGGCCAAGGCGCTGCTCGACGGGATCGACACCCAGCTTTCGCCGGGCGCGCGGGCGGAATGGCGGGCCAAGATTGCCTGGTCCTATTACATCGAAAACGATGATGCCTCGGCCTATGCCCTGGCACAGACGGCGCAGGACGGTGCCGGGCTGTGGGTCGCCGAAGGCTGGTGGACGGCGGGCCTTGCCGCCTGGCGGATCGGCGATTGCATGGGGGCCAGCGATGCCTTTGCGAAGACCGCGAGCGCCTCGCAAAACAGCGAACTGACTGCCGCCGCGTACTATTGGCAAAGCCGCGCTGCCGTGCGGTGCCGCCAGCCGGAAAAGGCCTCTGCCGCGCTCAAGGCCGCCGCGCGGATGGATGAGACGCTCTATGGTATGCTTGCCGCCGAACAATTGGGCCTGGCCCTGCCGCAGACCCACGCCGCGCCGGACTTTACCCAGATGGACTGGCAAAAGCTGCGCGATGAGCCGAATATCCGCACCGCCGTCGGCCTGGCCGAGATTGGCCGCGACGACCTGGCGGACGAAGTGCTGCGCTATCAGGCGCGGCTCGGCCCGGCGAGCGAATACCAGCCGCTGACCCGGCTGGCGCGCGACCTGGGCCTGCCATCGACCCAGCTCTGGATGGCTTACAACACGCCGGTCGGCGGCCGCCCCGAACCGGCAGCACGCTTCCCGACACCCAAGTGGACCCCGGCGAACAACTGGCAGGTCGATCCGGCGCTGGTCTATGCCCATGCCTTGCAGGAATCGGTGTTCCGCACCAAGGCCGTCAGCCCGGCCGGCGCGCGCGGGCTGATGCAGATCATGCCGGCTGCCGCGCGGGACCATGCCGGTGCGCTGGGCGTTTCCGGCAATCCCGCCGATCTCCAGAAGCCCGAAATCAACCTCGCTTTCGGCCAGCGCCATTTGCAGATGCTGCGCGATGCGCCGGGCACGCAGGGCCTGTTGCCCAAGGTGATGGCGGCGTACAATGCCGGGCTGACCCCAATTGCCCGCTGGCAGGCCGAGATCAAGGACCAGGGCGATCCGCTGCTGTGGATCGAGAGCGTACCATATTGGGAGACGCGCGGTTACGTGAACATCGTGATGCGCAATTACTGGATGTATGAGCGCCAGGCCGGTGGCCCTTCGGAAAGCCGGATTGCCCTCGCCCTGGGCCTGTGGCCGACTTTCCCGGGGATCGGGGGCGCCAGCGCCGTGCGGATGACCGCCAACGGGACGATCATCCGTGCCCGTTGATCCAGGCCGTACATTCAAGCCAATCAATATTGCCGTCCTGACCGTTTCGGACACCCGCACTGCTGCCGATGATACCTCTGGCGACATCCTGGTCGAGCGTATCCGCGCTGCCGGCCATACCCTCGCCGCGCGGACCATCGTGCGCGACGATGCGGACCTGATCGCCGACCAGCTTAATGCGTGGATCGACGATCCGGGCATCGATGCGGTGGTTTCGACCGGCGGCACGGGCCTGACGGGGCGCGACGTGACGCCCGAGGCGCTTGACCGGGTCAAGACGCGCGACATCCCTGGCTTTGGCGAATTGTTCCGCTGGCTGAGCTTCCGGTCGATCGGCACCAGCACGATCCAGAGCCGCGCCTGCGCGGTGGTGGCTCGCGGAACCTACATCTTCGCTCTGCCCGGCTCCAACGGCGCGGTAAAGGATGGCTGGGACGGGATTCTGGCCGAACAGCTCGACAGCCGGAACCGGCCCTGCAATTTCGTCGAACTGATGCCCAGGTTGCGGGAAGTCTGACGGCACTGGGCTTGCCCATTTGTTCCATTTATGTTCTGTTGCCAGGATGGCGAGTCCCTCCCCCGTCCACGGCCGCGGCGCGCAGTCTGCGGTGGTACCCCAGCGCTTCGGGCTGGCAGCGCGTGAGGCAGACGGGGACTGGCTTGATGCCCGCGCGGAAATTGACGGGCCGGGCCCGAAACTGCGGACCACGGTGACGGAGGAACGGGCCAGGCGGATCATCACTCGTAACTCTTCGCCCGACATCCCGTTTGACCGATCGATCAATGCCTATCGCGGCTGCGAGCATGGCTGCATCTATTGCTATGCGCGGCCCAGCCACGCTTTCCACGATCTCTCGCCAGGGCTCGATTTCGAAACGAAGCTGTTTGCCAAGCCGGATGCCGCCGCGCTGCTTCGCGCCGAGCTGGGCAAGCGCGGCTACCAGCCGGCGCCGATCGCGATGGGGACCAATACCGACCCGTACCAGCCGATCGAGGGAAACTATCGCCTGACCCGGCAGGTGCTGGAAGTTTGCCTGGAGACCCGCCATCCGGTGACGGTCACGACCAAGTCCGCGCGGGTGGTGCGCGACATCGACCTTTTAGCCGAACTGGCCAAGCTGAACCTGACGGCGGTGTCCCTGTCAGTCACCAGCCTGAATCCCAAGCTCTCCGGCTTGCTTGAGCCGCGTGCATCCTCGCCCGCCAAGCGGCTGGATGCGCTGGAAAAGCTGGCAGCGGCCGGGGTGCCGGCCCACGTCTCGGTCGCCCCGGTGATCCCCGCGATCACCGACGAATTTATCGAGCGTATCCTGGAAGAGGCCGCAAAGCGCGGCGTGAAGACCGCCAGCTGGATCATGCTGCGCCTGCCGCACGAGGTTGCCCCGCTGATGCGCGAATGGCTGGAGGTTCATTACCCGGACCGCGCGGGCAAGGTGATGGGAATTGTCCAGGCCGTGCGCGGCGGCAAGGATTACGACAGCCGGTTCTTCGAACGGATGAAGCCCAAGGGCGTCTGGGCAGACGTCTTCCGCACCCGCTTCCGGATCGCCTGCCAGCGGCTGGGGCTTAACCGCGAAATGCCCGCGCTCGATTGCAGCCAGTTTGTGCCGCCAAGCGCAGACGGGCAGTTGGCCTTGTTTTAGCCCCGAAACCGGATCAGCCGGCTATCCGCCACTGCTGCCGTGCGGTGCGGCACCACGTCGCGGATATATTCTTCGTTCTTGACCATGGCCATGAACACCGCGCTGTTGGGATAGCCCATCACGAAGGCTTCGTCCCACTCACCCGCCGGGCCGGTGACCACGCATTCGATCGGGGCTTCCCAAACCATCGCCGCGCCATCCTGGGCGACGACGCGCTGGAAGCCTTCGTAATAGATCGCATAGGCCTCACGCCCCGTTAGGCCCTTGCCGTGGTTCGGGTGGCCTTCGGGATATTCCGCCAGATCGCGGAACTTGATCAGGTTGAGCATGTGGATCGGCCGGTCACGCGGCAGGCCCTTGAAGGCCTGCCAGTTTTCCCGGCTGGGATCCACATACCCGGCCATCTCAGGCCTCCACCAGCTTGTAGTCACGGAACTGGTCGCGCAGGTCCTTCTTGCTGATCTTGCCGGTGGCCCCGTGCGGGATCGCGTCAACGAATTCGATCGCATCAGGCAGCCACCACTTGGCGACCTTTTCAGCCAGGTGGGCCATGATCGCTTCCTTGGTCACGTCCATCCCGGCCTTCTTGACCACGACCAGGATCGGCCGCTCATCCCATTTGGGGTGATAGATGCCGATCGCCGCAGCTTCGGCCACGCCCGGTACGCCGACCGCCGCGTTTTCCAGCTCAACCGAGCTGATCCATTCGCCGCCGGACTTGATCACGTCCTTGGTGCGGTCGGTCAGTTGCAGCGTGCCATCCGGGTGGAGGATCGCGACGTCGCCGGTGTCAAACCACTGTTCGGCATCGGTCGCGTCAGCCTCTGCCTTGAAGTAGCGCTTGATGATCCAGGGCCCGCGCACCTGAAGGGCGCCGCTGGTCTGGCCATCGCGCGGCAGGACCTTGGTCGGATCGCCCAGATCGACCGTCCGCAGTTCCACACCAAAGGGCACGCGGCCCTGCATCTGCTTGATCGAGACCTGTTCATCGAACGAGAGATCATCCCAGTCCCAGGTCTTGGCGCCGGTGGTGCCGATCGGGCTGGTTTCGGTCATCCCCCAGGCGTGGGCAACGTTGACCCCGGCCTTCATCAGCCGCTCGATCATGAAGCGCGGGGCGGCTGAGCCGCCGATGATCGCCTGGCGCAGCGTGGGCAGTTCAGTGCCGGTGGCGTCCATATGCTGGAAGGTGGCGAGCCAGACGGTTGGCACGCCGGCCGAATGGGTCACCTTTTCACGGTTCATCAGTTCGC
>JBEGJL010000089.1:0-3608 GCA_041184605.1 Pseudomonadota bacterium | reverse complement strand
GGCTGGCCCCGCTGAGCGATGGGCGCAAGGATAACCAGGCGGTCTACGTCGGCACCCAGTTCAAGTTCTGATTTCCTACGAAAGAATAGCTATTCGCGCCTTGCCGCGCCGCCGCGCCTTGCATAACCTGACGCTACGGTAAGGCCGTATGGGAGAGGGTCACATGGCAAGAGTAGCAGTGGTAACGGGTGGCACGCGCGGGATTGGCGAAGCGATCTGCCAGCGCCTCAAGCGCCAGGGACACATCGTCATCGCCAACTATGCGGGCAACGAGGAGAAGGCCAAGGCCTTCACCGCCGCAACCGGCATTCCCGCCTATCGCTGGGACGTGGGTGACCACGCGGCGACGCTGGAAGGCTGCGCCCGGATTGAGGCCGAGCATGGTCCGATCGACATTGTCGTCAACAATGCCGGGATCACCCGTGACGGCACGCTGCACCGGATGAGCTTTGACGATTGGAACGAGGTCCTGCGGGTGAACCTGGGCGGCTGTTTCAACATGGCCAAGGCCACCTTTCCCGGCATGCGTGAGCGCGGCTGGGGCCGGATCGTCAATGTCGGTTCGATCAATGGCCAGGCCGGGCAATATGGCCAGGTGAACTATGCGGCTGCCAAGTCTGGCATCCACGGCTTCACCAAGGCGCTGGCCCAGGAAGGGGCCAAGTTCGGCGTGACCGTTAACGCCATCGCGCCCGGTTATATCGATACCGACATGGTGGCCGCGGTGCCCGAGAACGTCCTGGAAAAGATCATTGCCAAGATCCCGGTCGGGCGGCTGGGCATGGCCGAAGAGATCGCCCGCGGCGTGGCTTTCCTGACCAGCGACAACGGCGGCTTCATGACCGGTTCGACCATGAGCATCAACGGCGGCCAGCACATGTACTGATCCTGTTGGGAAAAGTTGACAGAGTTGACACTGCGTCCGCTTTTCCCAACAGCCTTTTCAGGCCATTTCTTGGCCGAATTCCGGGCTTTTCGACGGACGACCAGCGGAATCGCGTTGCGGAAGAAAAAATTTTCTTCCGCCCCGGACAAGCTATTTCGGAAGCCCACAATTTCAAAGAGCCGCGCCTTATCGGAAAGATCTTCGCGGTAGGAAAATGGTTCCAGACGACGACCGTCGCCGCTACGAGTAACCGATGACAACGCCGTTCCATCCACCGGTAAAGCGATCAATCGAGATCGCGGGGCACAAGACCTCGATCAGCCTGGAGCCGCTGTTCTGGGAGCTGCTTAAGCAGGCGGCGGCAGCCGAGGGGCTGCCGATCAGCGCACTGGTGGCGCGGATCGACAGCGAACGGATCGTTGCACCTACACCGCCGGGGCTGGCAGGGGCGGTGCGGGTCTGGCTGGTGGGTTGGCTCGCGTCAAAGCTGGGCGAAGATAAGGCCACCTAGCGCGGCGCTGCCCAGCACCGGCAGCACCCCCCATTTCAGGCGGAACAGTAACACCGCACAGATGAGACTGAGTACGGCCGCACGCCAGTCAAGGCTCGCCCAGACTGGCAGCCCCGCCGCATAGCTGCGGAACAGCACGTGCCCGCCGAACCATAGCGCGAGGCTGGCGATTACCCCGACCACGGAAGCGGTAACCGCCGCCAGCGCGCCCTTCAGCCGCACGGCCTGCTCCAACCGCTCGATCCACGGCGCGAAAGCGAAGATCCACAGGAAGCAGGGGGCAAAGGTAACCCAGGTGGTCAGCGCGGCACCCAGAATCCCGGCAACCAGGGGGGTGAAGGGTTCGGGGGCGCGGAAAGCCGCGAGGTAGCCGACGAACTGCGTGACCAGGATTAGCGGACCCGGGGTTGTTTCTGCCAGGCCCAGCCCATCGGCCATTTCCCCCGGTTGCAGCCAGTGAAAACCATTGACCGCTTCCTGTGCCATGTATGCGAGGACAGCATAGGCACCGCCGAAGGTGACGACAGCGAGTTGGGAAAAGAAACTCCCGACCTGCCAGAGAACGTTACCCGGGCCGAGCGTGAGCAGAACAAGGGCCATCGGCAGCGCCCAGATGGCACCCCAGACCAGCACGGCCTTGAGCGAAGCCAGCCACGGACGCGGCGGTAAGGCCCCGTTGTGTGCCAGCGGCTTGAGGGCCAGCAGGTCTGGCCGAAGTGCGGTAGCAGCAAATCCGATCAGCCCCGCACCAAGCACAACGACGGGAAAGGGCAGGGAAAGCAGTGTCAGCGCCAGAAAGGCAGCGATGGCTAGCCCTTGCTTGAACCGGGTATCCAGCGCGCGTCCGGCAATGCGCAGCAGGGCCTGGATGACCAGCGCAAGGACTGCGGCCTTGATCCCCAAAAAGAGCGCGGCGAACCAGCCAAGGTTGGCCGCCGCCGCATAGAGGATCGAGAGTGCGAGGATCACCAGTGCGCCGGGAACCACGAACAGCAGGCCCGCGGCCAAGCCGCCGCGCCAGCCGTGCAGTTTCCAGCCGATCCACGTAGCCAGCTGCTGGGCCTCGGGCCCGGGCAGGAAGTGGCAGAAATTCAGGGCGTGCAGAAATTGCTCTTCGCTCACCCAGCCACGCTCTTCCACCACTTCGCGGTGCATCAGCGCGATCTGCCCGGCTGGCCCGCCGAAGCTGAGGCAGCCGATCCGGGCAAAGGCCTTCACGAGTTCGGCGAAGCTGGGACCGGGACGCATCCCTATTGGCTAGGGCTGCGTCCCGGTTAAGTCCAGCGGCGCGCAATCAGGTAAATTTGCCGGCGGCTGGCGGATCGCTGGCCGGAAAGCTTTCGTCGCTGGCCTCATCAACCTCGTCCCAATGCTTGGGATCGCTTTTCATCGCTTCAGGCCCGGCGTTGCGGACGGGGGCAAAGCCTTCAGTTGCTTCGCCAGTCGCGAAGGCGGCGGGCGTTGCAGGTTCAGCGTTGCGGGTAACGTAGCGGTAGATACCGTAGCCAACGGCAACGGCGAAGGCGAGTTTAAGCAGCATGGCATGGGCTCCTTTGCGCAAGTGTGCCCCCTGCCTAAGGGGTATGACGCCGACCGGTTCCGGCGATCAAGTCACTCCCCGCCGACCCGTTCGATCTCTGCGCCCACCAGCGCTAGCTTCTCTTCCAGCCGCTCGTAACCCCGATCGAGGTGGTAGAGGCGGTGGACCTGGGTTTCCCCTTCCGCCGCAAGCCCGGCGATGACCAGGCTCATCGAGGCGCGCAGGTCAGTCGCCATCACTTCGGCCCCGGTCAGCTTCTTAACCCCGTGAACCACGGCGGTGCGGCCCTTGGTTTCGATATGCGCGCCCATGCGGTTCAGTTCGGGTACGTGCATGTAGCGGTTTTCGAAGATCGTCTCGGTCAGGACCGAACTGCCTTCGGCCAGACACAGCATGGCCATCAGCTGGGCCTGCATGTCGGTGGCAAAGCCCGGGTAGGGCGCGGTGGAGAGGGTAACGGCCTTCATCGGGCCATCGCGCCAGACCTTGATGCCATCATCGCCCGGTTCAACATGCACGCCGGCATCGCGCAGGGCTTGCAGGGTGGCGTCCATTTCGTCTGCGACGGCGTGCTTCAGGAATACCTCGCCCCCGGTGATCGCCGCGGCACAGGCATAGGAGCCAGCCTCGATCCGGTCGCTCATCACGCGATAGGTCGCGCCGTGCAGGCG
>JBEGJL010000088.1:0-3279 GCA_041184605.1 Pseudomonadota bacterium | reverse complement strand
ACCACCGGCCGCCTTCCCGGCCTTTTCCCACAGCGAGGTGGTCTTGCGCGGCTGGGCGCGCTGGGCTTCTGCGCCCTGCTCGGCCACGACCTGCGCAGCGGCGGCGGCATCGGCAGCTTTTGCCTGCAAGACCTCGGCCGCGCTCTCACGATTGACCGCAGCATCATACTTCCCGTCATAGGGGCTGATCGACTGGATAATGGCGCGTTCTTTCGGCGTCACCGGCCCCAGCCGCGACCGCGGCGGTGCCACCAGCGTGCGCTGGACGACGGTTGGCGCGCCTTCATCATCAAGCGTCGAAACCAGCGCCTCGCCCACCTTGAGCTCGGTGATCACGGTTTCGACATCGAGATCGGGATTAATGCGGAAGGTTTCCGCCGCAGCCCGGATCGCCTTCTGGTCGCGCGGGGTGAAGGCGCGCAGCGCGTGCTGGACCCGGTTGCCAAGCTGGCCGGCAATCTTTTCGGGAATGTCGATCGGGTTCTGGGTAACGAAATAGACGCCCACCCCCTTGGACCGGATCAGCCGCACCACCTGTTCGATCTTGTCGAACAGGGCCTGGGGCGCATCGTCAAACAGCAGGTGAGCCTCGTCAAAGAAGAACACCAGGCTGGGCTTTTCGGGATCGCCCACTTCGGGCAACGCTTCGAACAGTTCGGACAGCAGATAGAGCAGGAAAGTGGCATAGAGCTTGGGGCTCTGCATCAGCTTGTCAGCGGCCAGGATGTTGATCACCCCCTTGCCGTTCTCGTCGACGCGGATGAAATCGTTGATCTCGAACGCCGGCTCGCCAAAGAACTTGGCGGCACCCTGGCTTTCGAAGGCCAGCAATTGCCGCTGTATCGTCCCGACCGAGGCCTTGGAGATATTGCCATAGGTGGTCGCCAGTTCGCTGGCATGCTCGGCACAGGCGATCAGCGTCTGTTGCAGGTCATCGAAATCGAGCAGCAGCAGGCCGTTGTCGTCCGCCCACTTGAAGGCAATTGTCAGCACGCCTTCCTGCGTCTCGTTCAGGCCCATCAGGCGGCTGAGCAGCAGTGGCCCCATTTCAGAGATGGTGGTGCGGATCGGGTGCCCCTGCTCACCGTAAAGATCCCAGAACACCGCCGGGTTATCCTTATAGCCATAGTCGGTGATGCCCAGTTCCGCCGCCCGGCTTTCAAGTGCATCGGCATGCTTGAAGTCATGGCTGCCGGCCATCGAAATGCCCGCCAGGTCACCTTTTACGTCTGCCAGGAACACCGGCACCCCCGCGGCCGAAAACTGTTCGGCAATGGTCTGGAGCGTGACCGTTTTCCCGGTCCCCGTTGCCCCGGCGATCAACCCGTGGCGATTGGCACGGCCCAGCCGCAGCACCTGGCGCTCACCATTGCCTCCAAGGCCGAGGAAGATCTCGCTCATGTCATGCTCCTGAAAATGCGACTCGAAACCAGATAGAACTACGTATCGTTTGGGGCGAGTAGCTTTTTGCATCGAAAGCCTGTCCCGATTAGAAGCGCCAGCGCATGAACGGTCCCTTTATCCTGCTTGACGATGCCCGGCCCGCCGGGGCCAGTCCGGCCCGGCTTTATCGCGACCCGGTTGAACTGGTCGTGGCGCGGCGGGTTGAGCAGGTCGCTCCGGCGTTGGACCGGATCGAGGCGCTGCGCGCCGCCGGGCACCACCTGGCCGGTTACATGGCCTATGAAGCGGGTCTAGCTCTGGAAGACCGGCTGGCGTCCCTGGCCGGGGCGCGGATAGGGGCCAATGGCCCGCTGGTCTGGTTTGGAGCCTTTACCGGCTACACCGCCATTGCCGCTGCCGATGTGCCGGGCTGGCTTGCGGAGAATGGTGCCAATGGTCCGGCCCGGATCGGCCCGCTTGATCCCGCGATTAGCGCGGGGGCCTATGGCCGGACCTTTGCGGCCTTGCAGGAAGCGATAGCGGCGGGCGACATCTACCAGGCCAACCTGACCTTCCCGCTCAAGGGAAGCTGGCGCGGCGAACCGCTGGCGATCTATGCCGCGCTGCGCCCGGCAGCAGGGGCCGGTTACGGCGGCGTCGTGTTCGACGGATCGCACTGGCTGCTGAGCTTTTCGCCCGAACTGTTCTTTGCCGAACAGGATGGGGCGGCCATGGTCAAGCCGATGAAGGGCACCCGCCCGCGCGGGCGCGATGCCACCGAGGATGCGGCGCTGGCCGCAGAACTTTCCGGTTCGGTCAAGGACCGGGCCGAGAACCTGATGATTGTTGACCTGCTGCGCAATGACCTGAGCCGCGTGGCGGAGGCAGGAAGCGTCAGGGTCGACAGGCCGTTTGCGGTTGAGAGCTATCCGACGGTCCATCAGATGGTAACGACGGTGCGGGCCCGGTTGCAGCCCGGGAAAGGTGCGGCTGACATGATCGCGGCGCTGTTCCCCTGCGGCTCGATCACCGGTGCGCCGAAGATCCGGGCGATGGAGCTGATCAACACTGCCGAGCGCGATCCCCGCGGCCCCTATTGCGGGGCAATTGGCCGGATTGACGCGCCCAAGGCGGATGGGACTTCCGATGCAGCCTTCAATGTGGCAATCCGCACCCTGCGGCTCACCCCGGTGCAAAACAACCAGGGCACGGCCGTGCTGGGAGTGGGATCGGCCATCGTCGCCGATTCAGAGGCTCTGCCCGAATGGCGGGAAAGCCTGGTCAAGGGAGGTTTCGTGCGCAGTTCCGCTTGCCAGCCGTCGGCGGCCGGGTTCGACCTGATCGAAACCATGGCCTTTACGCCCGATGGCGGCATCCCCCTGCTTGAACTTCACCTCGAGCGGATCAAGGCGAGCGCGGGCGAGCTGGGTTTTGCCTTTGATCGCCACGCGGTGCGCAATGCGATCCAGGCGCTGTGCTTTGAGGCCGATGCCCCGTCGCGGGTGCGGCTGATGGTGGCGCGCAGCGGGGCCTATGCCCTGGAAATCGGGGCCATGCCCGCACCCTTCGCCGCGCCCGCTCAGGTCGCGGTCATGCACCTGCCGGTTGATGCCGGGGACTGGCGTCTGCGCCACAAGACCAGCGACCGCGAATTCTATGATGCCGGCCTGCGCGCGGCGCGCGCCGCGGGCGCGGACGAGGCGCTGTTCCTGCGCGACGATGGTCTGCTGACCGAGGGATGCATCACCAACCTGTTCGTCGAACGCGATGGCCGGCTGTTGACGCCCCCGGCCCGGCTTGGCCTGCTTCCCGGGGTGCTGCGCCGCTCGCTGCTCGAATCCGGGCAGGCGGTTGAGGCCGAACTGACGCTCGATCATCTCAAGGACGGTTTCCTGA
>JBEGJL010000087.1:0-5578 GCA_041184605.1 Pseudomonadota bacterium | reverse complement strand
ATGGCCGTGGGGCTGGGCGCCGATGTGACGATCCTCGATCGCGATCCCGAAGTGCTTGAACGGCTGGGCACCCATTTCGAAAGCCGCGCCGATCACCAGTTCGGCTTCGCAGATCATCTGTTCGATATTGGCGCGATTGGAAAAGCGGGTCTTGGCGCGGCTTTCGAAATGGGTGCCCAGCCGTTCAAGCACTTCGGGATCGCGATCGAGGATCGTCACATCGGCGCCCAGCCCCACGGCCATCTGGGCGGCGTTGAAGCCAACCACGCCGCCGCCGATCACCAATACCCGCCCCGGCAGCACGCCCGGCACGCCACCCAGCAGCACGCCGCGCCCGCCGTGTGCCTTTTCCAGCGCGGTCGCCCCGGCCTGGATGCTCATCCGCCCAGCCACCTGGCTCATCGGCTTGAGCAGCGGCAGGGTGCCGCCCGGGCCGGTCACCGTTTCATAGGCAATCGCGGTGACGCCGGATTTGACCAGATCGGCGGTCTGCTCCGGATCGGGGGCGAGGTGGAGATAGGTGTAGAGGATCTGCCCCTCGCGCAGCATGGCCCGCTCGCCGGCTTGCGGCTCCTTCACCTTGACCACCATTTCGCAGCCGTCGAACACCGCTTTGGCATCAGGTTTGATGATCCCGCCGGCCGCGGCATAGGCTGCATCCTCGGCCCCAATGCCAAGGCCCGCGCCGGTCTCTACCCAAACATCGTGCCCGTGGCTGACCAACTCGCGCACCGATTCCGGAGTCAGGCCGACGCGGTATTCGTGGTTCTTGATTTCCTTGACGGTGCCAACGCGCATGGGGCGGTCTCCTTTTGGTGGAGATAGTTGCGACTGATACCAGATTCGCGCAAGCGCAAACCTGCCCCGCGTCTGATTGTTAGATCGCCATTCCCGCCGCGTGGGCGCTGGCCCAGGCCCATTGGAAGTTATAGCCGCCCAGCCAGCCGGTCACGTCCACCGCCTCGCCAATCGCGTAGAGGCCCGGTACCTTCTTCGCTTCCATCGTCTGGCTGGACAGTTCCGCCGTACTGATTCCGCCGGCGGTCACTTCAGCCTTGGCAAAGCCCTCACTGCCATTGGGCTGGAACTGCCAGTCATGCAGACGCTGCTCGGCGGCGCGCAGCACCTTGTCGGACTGGTTGCCGAGTTCACCCGTCACGCCGAGCCGGTCAGCCAGCGTTGTCGCGAGCCGCTCGGGCAGCGGCAGCACGCGGCGCAGGGCGCTGCGTGGCTGGGACCGCTTGGCTTCCAGCAACCAGCCTTGTGGTTGATCGGGCAGGTAATCGATCCGCACCGCCTCGCCGCGCTGCCAGTATGAACTGACTTGCAGGATCGCCGGGCCCGACAGGCCGCGGTGGGTAAACAGCGCGGCCTCGCGGAACGCAGCCTTGCCGCATTTGGCCACCACTTCGGTGGCCACGCCAGACAGTTCGGCAAACAGCGCGTCCTCGCCGCTCAATGTCAGCGGCACCAGCGCCGGGCGCGGCTGGACCACCTTGAGCCCGAACTGGCGCGCCAGCTCATAGGCGAACTGCGTCGCGCCAAGCTTGGGGATCGACGGGCCACCCGTTGCAATCACCAGTGCGGGCGCGCTGAACCCGGCCACATGGAAGCGCCCGTCACGATGCTCGACCGTGCCCGTCTCTCCTCCAAGCCTGAGCGTGACCTGACCCCGCTCGCATTCTTCCAGCAGCATGGCGACGATCTGCTTGGCCGACTGGTCGCAGAACAACTGGCCCAGCGTCTTTTCGTGCCAGGCGATGCCATGGTTATCGACCAGCTTGATGAAATCGGCCGGACTGTATCGCGCCAGCGCCGATTTCGCGAAGTGCGGGTTGGCGGAGAGATAGCGCTCAGGCGCGGTGTGGACATTGGTGAAATTGCACCGCCCACCGCCAGAGATCAGGATCTTGCGCCCCGCCTCGGCATTGTGGTCCAGCAGCAGCACCCGCTTGCCGCGCTGTCCGGCCGTGGCGGCGCAGAACAGACCGGCGGCACCCGCACCGAGGACAATGGCGTCGAAATCGCTCAAGCCGCCGTGACCAGCTTAGCCGCAAGCGCCTCGGCCACCTTGATCCCGTCGACCGCGGCCGAAAGAATGCCTCCGGCATAGCCTGCCCCTTCACCGGCGGGATAGAGCCCGGCGGTGTTAATGGACTGGAAGTCTGCCCCACGCCTGATGCGGATCGGGCTGGACGTGCGCGTTTCCACGCCGGTCATCACCGCATCGGGATGGTCATAGCCGGGCACCTGGCGGCCGAACACCGGCAGCGCCTCGCGCAGTGCCTCAATCACGAAGGGCGGCAGCACTTCGGCCAGATCGGTCGGCTTGACCCCCGGTTTGTAGCTGGGCTGGACCACGCCAAAGCTGGTTGAAGGTCGCGCTGCCAGCAGGTCTTCCACCCGCTGCCCCGGGGCATGATAGTTCGAACCGCCCGCCACAAAGGCCCTTTCTTCCAGCTGGCGTTGCAGCCGCACCCCCGCCAGCGGATCGCCGGGGAAGTCCCGCTCGGGATTGATGTCCACCACCAGCCCCGAATTGGCGTTGAATTCGGCGCGCGAATATTGGCTCATCCCGTTGGTGACGACGCGGCCTTCCTCGCTGGTCGCCGCGACCACGCGCCCACCCGGACACATGCAGAACGAATAGACCGCGCGGCCATTGCTTGCCTGGTGTGAGATCGCATAGGCCGCCGCGCCCAGGATCGTATTGCCCGCGTTGGGTCCGAAGCGGGCCTTGTCGATCCAGCTTTGCGGATGCTCGATCCGCACCCCGATCGCAAAGGGCTTGGCCTCTACGTACACCCCGCGCTCGTGCAGCTTGAAGAAGGTGTCGCGCGCCGAATGGCCCACCGCCAGGATCACATGCTCGGCGGGCAGAAATTCACCGGTCGACAGGTGCAGGCCCTTCAACTGGCCGTCCGCCAGTTCGAAATCCTCGACCCGCGTGCCGAAGCGATATTCGCCGCCCAGTTGCTCGATCGTCTCGCGGATCGACATCACCATGGTGACCAGCCGGAACGTGCCGACGTGGGGATGGGCCTCGGTCAGGATGTCTTCGGGCGCGCCCGCCTTGACGAATTCGGTCAGCACCTTGCGCCCCAGGTGGCGCGGGTCCTTGATCCGCGAATAGAGCTTGCCGTCGGAAAAGGTGCCTGCGCCGCCTTCGCCAAATTGGGCGTTGGATTCAGGTGTCAGCTCGGCCCGGCGCCACAGGCCCCAGGTATCCTTGGTCCGCTCGCGCACGGCCTTGCCGCGTTCGATGATGATCGGCTTCAGGCCCATCTGCGCCAGGATCAGCGCCGCCATCAGCCCGCAGGGGCCGGCGCCGATCACAACCGGGCGGGGTCCGCTCCAGCCCTCGGGCGCCATGACCGGAAATTTGTAGGACAGATCCGGCGTCGGCTTGACGTGCGGATCGCCGTGCAGTCGCTCCAGCACTTCAGCCTCATCGCGGACCACCGCATCGATCGTGTAGATCAGCTTGATCGCAGTCTTCTTGCGCGCGTCGTTACCGCGCCGGAACACGCTGAACCGTTCCAGCCGCTCGGGCACGATCCCCAGCTTCACCAGCACCGCGGCTTCCAGCGCGGGGGCTTCATGGTTCAGCGGCAGGGCCAGGTCGGTCAGACGGATCATGCGCCGCCTTTAGGGGAGGCAGCGGGCAGCCGCCACCCGATTTTCCTACACCGGCCTCGCCTGCTATCCTTTGGCCTGCTCTTTCACATCGTCGGCTTTTGGGCCCGCCCCGGGTCGGTATTGTTTGCTATCCTGGCAGAAGGGGTCCATGCTGGACCAGCTACGTCGCCTGCGACGGGAAATTCGGCACCTGGTGCCCCTTCTCCCCTTTCACGCCTCTTCGCTCCACGCGCACGCTGCGCGCGGGTCACTGCGCTTCGTGAAAGGAACGCATCATGCCAGTAGGCACCGTAAAGTTTTTCAACCCCGACAAGGGCTTTGGCTTCATCCAACCCGATGGCGGCGGGACCGACAGCTTTGTCCATATCACTGCCGTGCAGGCAGCCGGGATGGCCACGCTCGACAAGGACCAGCGGGTCCAGTTCGAGCTGGAAACCGATCAACGCGGACGGACTTCGGCCATAAACCTGCAGCCGGCTTGATCGGCCGTGTCGGTTTCGACCCAGTTTTACCTGGACCAGGCGGCCGAGTGCGGGCGTAATGCCCGCCTCGCCACCTTGCCCAACCAGCGCGACGTGCTGCTGACGGCCCAGGCCGCTTGGCAGGCCATGGCTGACCGGGCGATCAAGACCGCAGCCGAACGGGAACGGCGCGAACAGGCACCGCGTTCCAACTAGAGCGGATTACCGTCGCGGTCGCGATAGATCTCGCGGCGGCCAACGTGATTGGCGGGGCCGACGAAGCCGTCGGCCTCCATTCGCTCCACCCACTTGGCGGCGGTGTTATACCCGACGCCAAGCTGGCGCTGCAGCCATGATGCGCTGGCCTTCTGGCTTTCAAACACGATCTGACAGGCCTGGCGATATTTGCGCTCGTCTGGGTTATCCGATGCGGTCGCGTCCAGATCATCGAAGCTGAAGCCACCCTCTTCGGGCTCTTCGGTGACCGAATCGACATATTCCGGCTTGCCCTGGGCGCGCCAGAAGTCAGCCAGCCGCTCAACCTCTTCATCCGAAACAAACGGGCCGTGGACGCGGCGGATCGGATCGGTGTTGGGCTTGTAGAGCATGTCACCCTTGCCCAGCAGCTGCTCGGCGCCCTGCTCGCCCAGGATGGTGCGGCTGTCGATCCGGCTGGTCACGGCAAAGCTGATGCGGGTCGGCAAGTTGGCCTTGATCACCCCGGTGATGACGTCGACCGACGGACGCTGTGTTGCCATGATCAGGTGGATCCCGGCGGCGCGGCTCTTCTGGCTGAGCCGCTGGATCAGCACTTCGACTTCCTTGCCGACCGTGACCATCAGGTCGGCCAATTCGTCGACGATCACCACGATCTGCGGCAGGACCGGATAATCGAGCTGGTGCTCTTCATAAAGCTCCTCGCCCGTCTCCGGATCGAACCCGATCTGAATCCGGCGGCCCAGCGGCTTGCCCCTGGCAATCGCTGCCTTCACCTTTTCGTTGAAGCCGGCCAGATTGCGGACCGAGATCTCGCTCATCATCCGGTAGCGGCGTTCCATTTCCTCAACCGCCCACTTGAGCGCGCGGACTGCCTTGGCCGGCTCGGTCACCACGGGCGAGAGGAGGTGCGGGATGTCATCGTAGGACTTCAGTTCCAGCACTTTGGGATCGACCAGGATCAGGCGGCACTGCGCCGGGGTCAGCCGATAAAGCAGCGATAGCAGGATCGTGTTGAGCCCGACCGACTTGCCCGAACCGGTGGTCCCCGCCACCAGCAGGTGCGGCATGGTCGCCAGGTCTGCGACGACCGGTTCGCCGGCAATGTCCTTGCCCAGGATGATCGGCAGCATGCCCTTAGATCCGGCGAAGGCCTCGCTCGCGACCATCTCCTTGAAGCTGACCATCTGCCGGTCGGCGTTGGGCAGTTCGATCCCCATCACGGTTCGGCCCGGGATTGGCGAGACGCGAGCGGAGATCGC
>JBEGJL010000086.1:0-2737 GCA_041184605.1 Pseudomonadota bacterium | reverse complement strand
CCGGATCAGGCCCAGCGGCTGGCGTTGGCCATGGTTGAGGGCGCGGCCCGACTGGCCAGCCATTCGCCGCATGGGCCGGCTGACCTGGCGCAGATGGTCGCCAGCCCCGGTGGGACAACTGAAGCCGGGCTCAAGGTCCTTGATGCCGATCAGGCGCTTGAACGGCTTATTGCCGCTACCTTGCGGGCCGCGCGTGACCGGGGGGCGGAACTGGCTGCCTTCGCCGCCACAACGAAACAGCCTTAATCAGGACCAATTCATTCCGATTTCACTTGAAAGCGGAACCGATCTTACCGATATTCCAGGCATCGGGCGGCTATCGTGCCGCCTGCAACATGGAGTTTGAGTCATCATGGCTAACTGGAACGATCCCCAGCCCACCAAAACGGGCTTTGGTGCGTCTCCCAGCCTCAATGGCGAAGTGCTTGGCACTGGCGCGACCTATGACGCGGGTCTGCGCAAGCACATGCTCGCCATTTACAACTATATGGCCTCGGGCGTGCTGCTTTCGGGCATTGTTGCGCTGCTGTTCGCCAATTCGGGCCTGGCCGCGCAGGTACTGGCCACCCCGCTGCGCTGGGTGATCATGCTGGCTCCCTTGGGCTTCGTCTTCGCGATGAGCTTTGGTGCCAACCGCATGGCTACCGGCACGCTGCAGGCCCTCTTCTGGGGCTTCTGCACCGCGATGGGCCTGTCGCTGTCGTCGATCTTCCTGGTCTTTACCGCCAGTTCGATCGCCAGCACTTTCTTCGCCACCGCCGGTGCCTTCGCGGGTCTCAGCCTCTATGGCTACAGCACCAAAAAGAGCCTGTCGGGCATGGGTTCGTTCATGGTGATGGGCCTGATCGGCATCCTGATTGCGATGCTGATCAATATCTTCCTGCAGTCGACCGCGCTTCAGCTTGCCATTTCGATCCTCGGCGTGGTGATCTTCGCGGGCTTGACCGCCTGGGATACGCAGCGGCTGAAGCAGGAATACTATATGCTGCAGGGCACCGAGTTCGCCGGCAAGGCAGTGGTGCTGGGCGCGCTGACGCTTTACCTGGACTTCATCAACATGTTCCAGTTCCTGCTCAGCTTCCTGGGGAACCGCGACTAGGCCTGCGCGGTTCATCAGACCGGGCTCTGATCGTGCCCGGCGCGCTATTCGGCGCGCCGGGCATTTTCTTTAGCATTCTCCGGCGCTAGAGACGGGCTTCAGCTTCCTGCGGAAATGCCGCAGGTAACGTCCCGCACGATGCCGGTTGAAGGAGAAGACGGTGCAGAGGATCAGCAGCGCATTGAATTCATTCTTTGTCGCAAGCGCGCTGTCGTTGCTGCTGGTAGCGGGCGCTGCCGATGCCAAGAAGAAGAAAGCACCGTCGCCGCCACCGCCGCCGCCCGCGCAGAAGTGGGTCTTTGTGCCATGGAAGCCCAGTCCGCCAAACAACGCTTCGCCCAACTTTGTCACACCACCGGTTGGCCCTGATGGGCTGCGGATCAGCGTCAATCGCAACATTTCGGCAGCGCAGTCGGTGTGGAACTTGCGCTCAGGCTATAATGTAGCCGCCCTCAACTGCCTTGAGCCCCGGCACGCCCAGATCCTGGTCAATTACCGCGCGTTCCTGCGCACCCATGCCAAGGCGTTGCGGGCGGCCAATCTCAAGGTTGATAGCGAATGGCGCGGCAAATATGCCGCCGGGTTCATCAAGGCGCGCGAAACCTACATGACCGAAGTCTACAACCGCTTCGCCATGCCCCCAACCCTCCCGGCCTTCTGTGACGCCGCTCTGGCCATGAGCAACGATGCCAAGACGATCAAGGTTGGTCAGCTTGATCGGTTTGCGGCTGCCAGCCTCCCGAACCTGGAGATCGTCTTTGACGATTTCTTCAAGCGGTACGACCAGTACAAGACCGATCTGGCCGCCTGGGAGGCAAAGTGGGCGGGTTATACTCCGGGCACGAATATCCTGGTGCCGGTAACCAGCCCACTGGCGATGAACGATGCGCCACCGGCCGCGGCGCGCCCGCAAACACCCTAACTTTGCTCTTCCATGGCTGGGGGGCATTCGCTAAGGGAGCGCCTCGCATCGGGCGGCTTGCCGCCTGTTCGCACTGGAACGGGGCCGTAGCTCAGATGGGAGAGCGCGTCGTTCGCAATGACGAGGTCAGGGGTTCGATCCCCCTCGGCTCCACCATTCCAGTGTGTCGATAATCGCCCCATCTTGGGCTGCGAGCGGCAGCCTTCTGGGCTTCCGGTGCTCACGGCCAGCAGGCCGCTCCGCTCCGGCTCTCGAAAGCAACCATTCTCGCCTCTAGCTGAGCCAATTCTCGACACACTGGCAGCTTTGATCCTCAAGCGCGACAATCGCGCCAAATCTCGTTAGAACCCCTTCCATGCATTTTCTCGACCAGGCCAAGATTTACATTCGCTCGGGGCAGGGCGGCCCGGGGGCAGTCAGCTTCCGGCGGGAAAAGTATGTTGAATACGGCGGTCCGGACGGCGGCAATGGCGGCAAGGGCGGGGACATCATTTTTGAGGCCGTTGCTGGCCTGAACACCCTGATCGACTTCCGCTATGCTCAGCATTTCAAAGCGCCCCGCGGCGTTCACGGGTCGGGCAAGGATCGCAACGGCGCGGCGGGCAAGGATCTGGTCATCAAGGTACCCGTCGGCACGCAGATCATCTCTGACGAGGATCGTGAGACCGTGCTGCTCGACCTGACCGAGGCGGGACAGCGCGTGACGTTTCTGGAAG